>DASTUU010000212.1:0-1631 GCA_035759485.1 Nitrososphaeraceae archaeon | reverse complement strand
TGTTTCTGTAAATAAAGAGATTACGGCTACATTATTACGATTGGCTAATACACAATCAAGTTCGAACTAAGATGAGAATATAGCTGGTATCCAGTCCCGATATTACACTATTAATACAATGATTAGAAAACCAGTCCTATTTCGATTTGAAAAATCTAATACTGGGGGCTGTATCAATTTTAGAGAAGCACAGTCTCGCGGAAAGGATTAAACTTAAGGATACTTCAGTAAACAAAAGGACTCTTACAAAAAAGGTCGTCCGTTCAAAACTAATAGAAATCTCTTTTCTGGCACTTTTAACATATGGAGGTCATAGAGGATAATTGGAGATAGCATCCCTCTGACCGGACACCCTATACTTCTCACCTGTTGTAGGATCGTCAGAAAGTGTAGTATTTATTGCACCAGTAGAAAGCGATGACAGTGCTGCTGATGATGGTAATGATTGTGTAGAACCACGAACACAAATAGAAGAAGGAAGAGATATTCCACATGCATGCAAACCTTCGTACATTAACAAGACTGGCACTTAAGTCGCCAAGGTATGTGTTTTTACTTTATGGTGTTCCCAATGGTTAGCACACTTCTTTACGGAATGATGATAACCAATCTAGTTGATAGTTATACTATCAGTGTAAGCGTGATTATATATAGCAAATGATATTCACAAAGGATGAACGCCTCCTATGATGGGATGGTTACCGGTTACTCGCAGGAGGGGAAGTCATTTGTACTGCACTTGGCCCTCATGTGTTCCGGCTCTTAGTGTAACGGTTTATGGCTATGGTACAGCATGGTTGGAATTTGGTAAATGAAGCAAAGAAAGCTGGAGTCAAGTATATTATAAAGCAGTCTGTACTAGGAGCTAATGCTGAGCCGGGAATCACACCTAGTCGCTTGCACAGACAAGCTGAGAAAATTATAGAGGAATCCGGAATACCATTTACATTTCTGCGGCCAAATTTCTTTATGCAAAACTTTGTAACATTTTATAGCAATTTGATAAAAACTCAGGGAGCTTTTTACATTCCAGCCGGAAATGCCAAGGCTAGTTTTGTTGATGTTCGGGACATTGCAGCAGTAGCAGTACAAGCTCTTGGTGGCGGCCGCAGCAGTAAAAGTGGCACAGGTAACCATACACGAAAGGCATATGACATTACTGGAGGCGAAGCACTCTCGTATGGGCAGGCAGCAGAGATACTTTCTAAGGAAATAGGAAAAAAAGTAAATTACGTAAATATATCAGACGAGGATGCTCGTAAAGGAATGAAAGATATGGGTATGGACGAGTGGACTGTCAACTCAATGATTGAATTATTTGGAATTACTAGAGCAGGTTATGTATCAGATATATCTCCTGCAGTTGAACAGATCACAGGTAACAAACCTATAACCTTTAGTCAATTTGCAAGGGATTATGCAGGAGCTTTCAAGTAGATTTCCTGCATTTATTATACATTATATCGATCCATTGCAATACATTAATTGATTATCTTACCTCCTATCAGATCGAACTCCATAGATCATTAATTACGAATCAATGCCTTCATGTATTTAATGAGAAAATTATATTAATATCAATTATTATGGTTGTTAATTTTGTAAATAGTATGTTTACCTAGTAACAGTAA
>DASTUU010000211.1:0-3015 GCA_035759485.1 Nitrososphaeraceae archaeon | reverse complement strand
AGGGAAAATGCAAGAACGTGGTTTTACTAACATCACGGTTGTAAACGCTACAGATATTTCAATCAATGTAACCAGTCCTGAAGATCCAAACACAACAATAAGAACGGTGCCAGCCAAGCAAGTAGAAATAACATATCAGCCTAGTATCGGACTCCCAGAAGTGAGCAGTTACTCCATTTTGGCGACTATTCCAGAAACGCCTCAACCCGGACTAAGACAGACCTTGTCTGGTTATTCTGTCACCTATGAAGCTCCTACTGGAACAATACCCATGAAGGGTAGTCCTCCAGAATCGGTGCAGCAGATATTTCGGAGTCTGGAATTTATCAGAACAGTGGAGTGACCAAATAAGAAAGAGCGCTCAGACTTGCTGCCAACCTAGATAATCTGAACTCGCTCTATATGCGCCACGCTTCCTCATCCTTTTTTCTTTTTCTCTGTCACGATTTTCTAATCGTCAGCAGCGTGGAACTCAGAGGAGCTCTTCAGAGAAACTATCCCTAATGAGAAGAAGAAAAAGATATTTAACGCAAGAATGAAGATTGTTGATTCAATTGTCACGCTGTCAGATGAATTCTCTGGTTCCTCACACAAATCGTCTACTTCGTTGGGTTCCTCTTTTTTTAAATCGTTACTCTAGCAGGCATGCTATTCCCTATTGGGTGAATCATCTTGTGTGAAGGTACACTCATGCCTTGCTGCTAACAGCAGGTATACTATCTTTCAAGAGGCGAGACCAGTCAACCTCTATGTGTCTTTGTATTAATGCCTTTGAATTTGCCACTACCTTGCTCGTATCTGGATCACTTTGTATCAATTCTGCTAACTCTTTTTCATTGTCGATTGCAAAACAGTTGTAACCTTCTTTAAAATCACGATAATCAGGTTTGATATCGCTACCCTCAATCCATTTCCTATGCAGGATTAGCGCGCAATCATTATGTATTGCTTCAAGGAAAGAGTACTGTGTACCCCCCCCATCGTGTTTGAGTACAGATAGGTCAACAACAAATTTTGCTTCAGCAAGGATTTCAGACAAGGTCGAAAAAGACTTGTCAAATATTCCGTAAAAATATTTGCCAAAATCACCTTGAAAACCTCCAAGGAAACTATGTACGTACACCCTACTTGGGCAGCCGTACAGTTTTATTACATCAGCTGTATCCAAAATCTTGTTAGCCTTTATTATTATGTCAGTGTTCTTTTCAAAGCTAATTCTAGTTGTCGACACTGCGCCTCTTCTTTTTGGCTTGTAGACTACTGGATAAGGATAGAAAGGATGATAGAGAAAGGCACAGTCAAGCCCATATCTCTTTTGCATATACTCCTGCACAGTTTTTCTGATTGCAACCAGTCTCCAATTCTTAACATAAGGAGCTGTATTCTGTGAGATATCTCGGTGGTCATGAATTACAAGTGTTATATCTTTTAGACTGTCTCTCTGCCTACGATTCAGATCAACTAATACGTGGAAGAAGTAATTTTCTTTAAAGATCGTTAAGAAAGGATATTTTATCTTCGCCAGAATTGAAGGAGAAACATTTTGATAAACCAGGCCATAGCCGAATTCTCGCAGTTTCGTTTCAGATACTTTGCCACAACGTAAAATGGCGTTATTACTTGGTATCTGTCTAATATGAATATCGCTCTTCCTGCTGCTGATGCTACTGCTACTATTAAACACACCAAGCTTGTAGATGAGATGCGCTGTAAATGTAGTAACACCTCCATACAGATACTTATGTAGATAGATGAATCGTGTTTTTTCAGTGTTTTCTACTTTATTTTCCGGGAATTTTTTTTGCATAATACTCTTTGGAGGGGCGGCGATAAGCTTTAGATCTTCCTTCTGCCTTTCAACCAATTATAAAATGAGATAAGGCGCACTATAAAAATAATTCAGACTCTATTGCCAGACCCCTTAATTAGAATTCATCTCAAACTAGGTGATTGATTTTTCTTATATCTTTACGAACACTTAGATTATACTGTTGTCAAATTGTCGTAATTCGTATGCATACTTGTTCATTAATTAGTTCACCTAGTCAGTAGATTTTTTTATACATTTTGTTGCTGTCGCTGTCAATGGTGAATAGCAACACATCTACAATCGTAGTTAATCACGAATCAATTAGACGTAATTTAATCAGGCATATTATTGGACCTAGTAAGCTAGAGCATTTTTCCTTATACATTTGCTAAACCTATTTCCTTGACAAGCGCTTCTCTTAACACCCATACAAGGATCTGCTTATTGTCCTTTATGGTATTACATAAGTTTAGATTATCAGGTCCTGGTCTGCTAAGAATGATTTGACGACATAAGACAGCATCGACAAGCAGATCCAACACTCCATTGAACTAAGTGGAACATGAAAAGAAGGGAACAAAGGTACTGTTACTGACCCTCTCGGACGGTTAATACTACTTTTCAAAGACATATCTCTAGTTATGCGCTAGATAATATATTTTCGGACTTTTCATCTGATTATTAATTAAGAAAAAATATTGTTTGACTATAATAATAGATTGTCTATGTCTGGGTGGGGATAAAAATCATGCTTCACCGAAAAAGTGCTATGTATCAATCTTCTTCGTATTTCACACATGTAATCTAATCCATAAACAAGGACGGGGCTCTTTATTCTTTTTTAAGACTTTGTCTTTGATAAGTCTAGTTTTCCATGATTGGCATCAATCAGGAATTTTTTCTAATTGTCAATTTCCATGATTTTTCCATCCTCAATCTGCCGAGAAGGATTATTATTATTATTTTGTCCAGGTCCAGGCAACACCTTGTGTTTTCGATTTCTTTCTAGCTGCAATAGGTATAACTGATTATGTGATCAAGTATTTTCTCTGTGGACATATGGCTAAGTGACACATTATAGCCTAAAAAGAAGAGATGTACACACACTTTTTTCTATGGTAAAAACCCGTAGACAACAAGGACGGGCATAAACGGACATCAAGTCATTACCTAACGTTCGTAAAACCCCACCACTTGTGTGTGCT
>DASTUU010000210.1:0-3963 GCA_035759485.1 Nitrososphaeraceae archaeon | reverse complement strand
ATGTGAAGTCTTCAGAGATACGCAAGTATCATATGCTTGTTTTATCAATCGCTTTGTATTGTCTGCCTGCTCTTTAGTTTCTAATATGCATGTAACCCATCCCGCTTGTGGAGCATACTGGTGTGGAATAGCCATATGTGTCCGCAAGGCTTCTTCTTGTTGAGCGTTCGAAAGTCTGATATCTATATGTTGGGAACCATGAAAATGGGCAAAATTTCTCAGATCATAGAAATAAGCTTCTTCACTCATAGGATCATTTTTTCGCTCGACATTTGATAACGATCTTATGAAACTACTAATTTGTTCTTTGAAGCTGAGACCCATTGACAGTAAAATTTTGGTCAACAAGTAATAAATAGTTACGGTAATATAAGCAACGGACATCAATAACGTTACCTAGTGAAATATTAAGTATATCAACTATTTTTTATTATGTAATTGTTAATAGGTATTTTATGCACTAAGTATATCGGAAATGACTTACCCAAAAGATATGAACCATTCCTATGTGACAAGATTCTTAAGCCATAATCTGAAGTTAATATTGGCAGTTACAGCTGGCGCCATAATATTTGGCATTTTTCTGTTTTTCGTAGCTGAATAACATAGCCTTTGCTACCGAATGTTTATTTGTTCAATAGAAATCAAATATTTCTCAACACTTGACGTGCGACTTGTATCGAAACGAGCTAAATACGAGTAAATATAACCCTACTACATGCAAGGTTCAGAATCCCGGTCCACCTTCCATTAATGGCCTTTACAATACCGATGGCTATTGCGGCTAAATAGAACTACTTAGACTCACAGAGTGGACTTGAGTTTTGGACTCTTTAACTTAATGGTATTTACTAGATATAATTTAGAGAATTGACTTTATTCTTAACTAAATTTGAATTTCACTTATTTATTGATCACTTACCCGAGCATAAGCAATACATATAACTATTACAAGCGTCTCGTCTTCCTAACTTGAATGCACAAAACATTTTAGCAGTATTTCTTATTGGAATGTTCGTTTTAGTAGGGACAACTTTGATTGGATCTACCGCTATGGCACACAAAGTAAAAGTTGGTTGCAGTGACCTTGCTCTTGCACTTATAACATGGGACCAATTGTTGCCGCTCGTGCCTGAGGACGATATAGCAGAAAATGAACATCAATTAAATGAAAATGGTGTAGAACCTGATACTTATCAAGATATAATCGACCGTCACATCAATGACTTACTGCACGATATTAACAAATGCAATCTTAATGATGATGTAGAGGAAATGGTTGAAGAAATAGATCCTGAGTTACCTTAATTAATTACACTCATTTTTCAAATTATTTTTTTGATCTTTCATTCTCAATAGAAAATATCCTGGTTATCCTGGACATGGACAGAATTTGTAAAGGACCTAGACCTTTAACAACTTAACAGCAGGTTCCAATCCCGACGAACTCGAATTTGCTGACTTTCAAGAGAAAACTTGAATGCCATGTAATTCATAATATGTATTGGAATCCAGTAACAAGACTAATTTATTGCTAACACCGACGGACTTGAACGTCCTCCAATTCATAATGTGGCCTCTAGCAAGTGTGTCGTTACTATGAATCATATCAAACAAGTACCAATCGCTTCTTAAATGATCCACTTCGTTATTGGAACCAAACAGATATGAATCCATCTAAAGATTGCATTTTCTTTAACGACAAAATATTCTAGTTCTGCACAACTAGTGTACAGCTATTATACGGTCAAATCGCATTACATCTTGACGAGCATTTTGCCGATGTGTTCTCCCTTGAATAACCCTATGAAAGCTTTAGGCGCATTTTCAAGACCTTCAACCACCGTCTCCTGCCATTTTATTTTTTCTTGACTAATCCATTTGGACATGCTTGTGTAAAACTCACTTAGTACATGATAATGATCCCTCACAATAAATCCCTGAATCTTGAGTCGATTGGTTATTGCTAAAGACAGGTTGGAAGGTCCTGATTGCTGAGAGGCAGGTAGATTATATTGCGATATCATACCACAAAGTACAATTTTACCAAACATCTTCATGCTATCAAGGGCTGCCTCTAGATGCTTTCCACCGACATTATCGAAATATATATCAATGCCGTTAGGACAAAATTTCTTTAGTTCAGATGAAATATTATCTTCTCCTACCTCTTTGTAGTTAAAAGCGTAATCAATTCTGGCTTGATCGAGTAACCACCTAACCTTTTTGAGAGATCCAGCAGACCCTACAACGCGACAACCCATTATCTTCGCTATCTGGCATGCTACGGAACCTACTGCTCCTGATGCTGCTGAGACAAATACCGTGCAATCATCATTATTCTCCTTTAGTTCGCCAACTTTTAGAAGTCCAATATAAGCCGTAAGACCGGTCATACCAAGCACCCCCAAATAGGATTGGATTGGTGCCATATTTGGATCGACCTTTGTGATACCGCTACTGTCAGTAGAGAGCCAATATTCTCTCCAACCAAAATTGCTTAATAGATAGTCTCCTACTTTAAACTGATTATTCTTTGACTCTAAAACCTGTCCTACACATGCACCTTCTAGCGGTTTGTTTAATTGAAATGACGGTAAGTGGCTTTTAGTCTTATTCATTCGTCCACGCATGTAAGGATCTACAGACATCCATATGTTTCGTACCAAGAATTCTCCTTGTTTTGGCGCGGGAACACTTACTCGAACAAATTCAAAGTTATGTTCAGTAGGGAACCCAACTGGAAGCTGCTTCAGATGAACCTCATGTCCAATTTTTTCATCCATCATATATACACCAAATAAAAAAAATCTATTTTAAATTACCTCAATTTACTCTGACGTGATTGAAAATACTAATCTGAAAGCTGTAGGTTATGTTCTATGTGCATTACATAGCTCTATGCAATTAGCGAATTTAATTTATAACTAGTTCCTTTCAACTTTATCGTATTATCGTATGAGAAAATAAGTTGAGAATCCGGAAGCTGCTCTTTCATTCAGCTCTTAAAAAAGATCAAAGAAAAATAACAGGAATGACCAAAAGAGGTTAATGTCAGACATTTCTGGGATTCATCACGTAACGGCCATATCAGGTCACCCACAGAGAAATGTTAACTTTTATAATTCTCTATTAGGGCTACGATTGGTAAAGTTGACAGTAAATTTTGATGATCCAACGACTTATCATCTCTATTTTGGAGACGAATTAGGGCGTCCTGGGACTATTCTGACATTTTTTCCATGGTCCGATGCACCAAAGGGGCATAGAGGAACAGGACAAGTTGTTACTACATCTTTTTTGATTCCAAAAAACTCGATGGACTATTGGAAAAATAGATTGAAAAATAACGACGTAATAGTAAAGGGCCCGTTCAATCGTTTTGACGAACAAGTATTGACCGTATACGACTCAGATGGGTTAGAATTGGAGCTTATAGCTCATTCTTCTGCAGAGGATCGAGATCTAAACGTTTGGAATGATGGCGGGGTACCTTTTGAGTATGCAGTTAGGGGCTTCTATTCCGTGACACTATCAGAAGAAGGTTTTGAACGAACCGCAGGCATTTTAGAAGAAGAATTGTGTTTTTCCCTTATAGGGCAGGAAAAAAGTCGCTTTCGTTACAAAATCAAGAATTCGGAAGCTGGGGCTAGTATTGTCGATGTACTGTGCTTACCCTATACTCCATCGGGGTACATAGGTATAGGAACTGTTCATCACGTAGCGTTTAGAACTCCGACAGACGAAAAACAAAAAGTACTTAGGAACAGTATCATCAAAGCCGGACTTAATGCCACGCCAATAATTGACAGAACATATTTTCACTCAGTCTATTTCAGAGAACCAGGAGGTATTCTCTTTGAAATAGCAACAGATCCTCCGGGCTTTACCACAGACCAAAAACCATCTGAACTTGGTACTCGCCTAATGTTACCTGAATGGCTTGAATCTGAGAGAAACAAT
>DASTUU010000209.1:0-9130 GCA_035759485.1 Nitrososphaeraceae archaeon | reverse complement strand
GAATTCACTGCCAGTCTCAGACGCACCTGCGAGTCCCTTAGCCATACCTTTCTTTCTTGCTAATTCCGCTGCTTCCTTTGTGTCTGTTCCTTGTTTGCCTGGCTCTACTATTTTTTCAGTCATTTCTCTTTTTACAGCTGTGGGTTCATGTTCCTTGATTTTTGCCGGAGTCATTGGCTCCTTTTCTCTATATTCTTTCAAGGAATCATCTTTTCTTCCAGTTTCAGTTCCAGGAGCACCCTCTTCAAATGTAGATGTAATTCCTTGTTCCTCAGCCGATGGGGCGCCAGGAGCCTCTCTTATTAATGCTCGAATCTCTTCGGGAGTTGGCTCTGTGTCCCTCTCAAATTTCGCACTTACCAAAGCACTCGCTGCACCGATATATAGATAGCTGCCGTCATAATTGTAGATATATGGTTTGGGGATATAGTAAAGATGCACCTTCGCGACCCCTTCTCTGACAACTATAAACTCATTTCCTACTCTTTCGACGTCACCTATATCCACGTTATCAGTTGTCCTGACGTGCTTATGAATTACTTCCTCCCAAGGAATATTCAGAGCTTGACCAGTTTGCACATTTTTCAGTGTAACTCCGGGCTCCCGAGCCATAAATGGTATGCCATGGAGGAACTGAGGATAATCAGCATCCACTTTCCGCTTTCGTTCTTCATACTCCTGAGTACTGAACTCTGACTCAGACGGTGGTGAATCACGTTGGTAACGATCTTTTATTTCGTCTTTTGTAAGAGATGAGTGGATATGCTCCCCATCGTAACCTTGTATGTAGTATTTTGGAATGTAATATCGTTTTTTACTCACCTTTCCCTCGGTTACCTCAACATAGTTGCTAGACACGCTTTGCACTCTGCCTAGATCCTCCTTGTCGCTTGACTTCATTTTCTTGTCAAGTATCTTTTCCCATGGCATTCCAACACTGTCCTGCGTTGCTGCGGGAGAAGATGGTCCGCCTGAAGATCGTGAACCGATGTAGGATGGTATGTTTCTCTCAAAGTCAGGATATTCTTTGACAACCTCGGACCGTCTTTGGTTATATTCTGGAGTTTCAAACTCTGTAGGGTTGGGCTCTTTATCCTTTTCGAATCTTGATTTAATTTCATCTTTTGTGAGGGAAACCCATAAATGGTCACCGTCATAGCCTTGTATATAGTATTTTGGAATAAAATAGTAGTTCTTAGAAACTAGTCCTTCCTTTGTTTGGATATAATCTTTGGTTATGCTCTGGATTTTACCAACGTCCTTGTCGTCACTTGACTTCACTTTCTTGTCTATAGCCTTATCCCAAGATACAATATCAGCCAATATACTATCAATAACTATTTTTAAACATGCAATTTAATGGTTTCATACTATTCTTATGTGATTACAGATAGCTGTATCTGGAAAAATAATGATAGGTGTGCCGCTTTAAGACCTTTTTCAAGAACCTATTCCTTGATTTATTTGGCATAATACTTGGGGCTTGTTTTTCCTTGGTTAAAGAACGCACCTTATAATTATATCAAGTTTTGGCTGCCATGATCCTGGCACTAAATTTAACAGACTCAGTAGACTTGGTTTTATCTTTGGCATTAACACTTTCTGTGGAAGGACTTGTAAGATTGCCAGATGTCTCTGATAGGGGTCCTGCTATGGTTCCCGATATTCCTCCAGTGCCTTTGATATTGTAAATACTAACAGTGATGTTACCAGTGTATGGTTTTTCTAGCGTAACTCGCTCATATGCTCTTCCGCCCTGTACCGCCTGGTTTTCCTTCTTCCAGAGCTCCCGTCCATCGTCAGAGTAGATGGCTATGTCGTAGCTTTGTATCGGAACCATTCTTTCAATCAATGAAGGATTCGTATAGCCGGTTGCTCCCATTGTGGTTGGGCCTCCTGTCTGGTTTGTTTCCGTTGTTGGGAATGTTTGCGGTGACGCTGGCGGAGCAGAGGCATTTAGAAATACAATTTCCATATCAAAGCCATTTTCAGGAAGAAGAGATGGTGGTTGACCCCATCTGAGCTGTACTTTATAGGTACCCTTATCGGAAAGCTTTTCAATTACAGGGATATCTTTAGCCGTTGTATTTAGAACTATATCTTTTTGGTTAGATGAAACACTAACGTTACCTGGCGGTTCTACTTGTTTCTCTTCATTTTCTCTGCCAGGTGAATCTTGGGCATATGCAGGAAAGGATATTATCACTAGTAATCCCAGTAAAGACAGTAAAGCAATGGCGTTGGATTGCACTAAGGGATAATTAGAAAAATCATTACTTGACAGATTACTATCTTTCGTGTAATATTTGGGACTGTTTGTATTGTTATGAAAATCGCTTTTTTTCTGCCCAGACTGCAGAGCTGAGCCCTTGAAATTGCGAAGAATTGAAATTCTCATAAAGCTCATTGGTTAAAATGAGATATAAAGAGGCCCGCATCTTTTTTCTATTATTAATCTTTTCTTTTCATCATTTGTATTTCACAACATTAATGAATCTGTGCCCCGCCTCTGACCCACACGGAATCATAGGTAGCCATACACTCTAGGTGTACTCCTCCTCGTGTACTCTCTATAACGGGGTGCCTTTTCCCCTCAAGTATAGACAGGAAACGACTACTAAAACATCCTTCAGTATTGATTACCTATCGATTTACTTGGGGTATTGGCAGAGTAAATATACATTTCATAAATATAAAGGTCAAGAGATGGCAATACTAAAACACAACTACTAATATATTGTAAATGGGTCCAAGTTAGGTTTTGATATTTCTCAATTGTGCTATTTTTAGCAGAGACGACAAGTTCAATTCAAATGCCGCTACTGGGACCCTCAACTTAAATTTCTCTATAGTCCCTGGAGTGATTTCACCTATTATGCCAATTTTTTTTTCATTGAAATTAATATCTGCACATCTTCCTTCCATAAACATACCATTATAACCTGCTGGCGTTGATATAGCCTTTGCATATTTTGGACCAAAACAACCCTTGACTAGCTCTTGTACTACTGATTTGGCTTGTGTATAATTTGCCAAATTATGGGCAATTGCGACACCAACATTCCAATGTTCGTCCAGACTGTCTGTCATTTGGAAAACCTTTCCGATCTCAAACAATTCCTGAGGATACTCCTCATGTATATTGTGGGACAACGTTTGTAGCAGTGATGGAATAAGGGAATCTCTAAGAACTTCGTGTTCAGCACTTTTTGTCCCCTCAACACTAATAGCACTGTTGATACTCTTCTCTATCCCTACTAGCTCATATTGCACCTTTTTACTAACTAGGCTGAAGCTTAGGATCTCAAGCATCCTCATACCAACAAGGATTTCTCTAGTTGCGTTCAATAACTTTGTAAGATCACTTGTTGCACCTGAAGTTTTTGACCATGGTATTGAAGGCTGCAAGTTGAAAACACCATATCCTATTACTGTTTCCTCAACAATGTCTATTTGATGGATGATATCGGTTCTATATCTTGGAATTGTGCATATCAGTTTCCCATTTTTTCCCCGTTCCTTATCTACCCCAAGTCTGCTTTTTTTTAGGCTTGATGAAATTTCCTGAATGGTGAGGTCCAATCCCAACACTTGATTTATGTAATCCGTATCGATTTGAAAATCTTTTGTTTCCATCTTGGGAGTTAATTCAATGTTCCCTGTTTTAGTATCGTAAATGGTTACTGGATTAATTCTAAAACCTGAGTCAAAAAGACTCATCGCAATTATCGCTATTGTATCGTCTGCTGTTTGCCTGTTAATCCCTGTGACCTCTATCAAAACATTGTTTATATCAGCGCTTAACCTAGTTGCATTACCATTTACTATAGGTGGAAAGGAAAGAACAGAATTACTTGAATCTAGAATAATTGGATATTTTTTTGCATCTTTAAGTATGAACCCGTATTCCCTTCCGCTATCTAAATCAGTTAAGATTTGTTTTATTGTGTAGGGGTTTTGTTTATCTATAGGAACAAATGAAAAATCCTCTTCTGCTGTCGTGTATATAAGAGGAAATTTAACTTTGTCTAGATTGTGAATACCAATCGAAGCCTTCTTTCTATGCCTGCCTATTCCATTGTGAAGGTCTTCCTGCATAGAAATCAATTCCTTAATGTCTCCATTAGTTAGATTCTTTTCTTTTCTCTTCGCAACAAGAGATACAACATATGGCCGTAGCTGTTTTATGCTTTTATCTACCTGTATAACGTACTCGCTTTCTGAAGAGAAATTGAAATTCGGGATACCAACTTCTATTTCAAACAAGCCTTTGAGTGCTCGCACAATTCCATACCGCGAAGAAAAATCAGGCCTATTTGGATTGTATTCAATTCTGATACTCTCCTCATCAATCCCCTCTATGTCTAAACCAACAAATGGGATAACTTCTAATATCTTTTCAAATTTAATTCCTGGAAGAGATTCTTGCAGACTTTTTAGTGAAATAGTTATAACTGGTATATCGGTACACTCCTTAGCCAGCCCAAATTGTTGGCATAGAGGTCTCGGACATCACTTAGACTAAAACGTGTCATTGCTATTCTTTCTATGCCTCCGCCCCATGCCAAAACAGGATTGTTTATGCCAAGAGGCTCTGTTACTTCTGGTCTAAAAATACCCATCCCAAACAGTTCCACCCACTTGTCCAGAGTCTCATTATAGATCATGGATTGTAGAGAAGGTTCTGTATAAGGAAAGTAAGTAGGCCAGAATTTTACCTTATTAATCCCAAGTTTAGAGTAAAACTCTGTTTGCAAGCCCATCAAATCTCGAAGAGTGACGGCGCTGCTTGTGACAACACCTTCTATCTGACTGAATTCCACTAAGTGTTTATATGACGTTTTTTCATTTCTGAATACTCTTCCTACTGTAAACACCCTTGCATCTTCTAGTTTATTGTCAGACAAATACCTTATCGTTACAGGAGTAGTATGTGTGCGCAAGACTATTCTTTTGGACTCTTCAAGGTCCCATTCATATTGCCATCCTTTTCTGTGAACACTGGAAACCTTATCGACAATATTTTGGTCCTTTACAGGCATGGTTTGTTTTTTTTGGTGTACATAAAATGTATCTTGCATCTCTCGCGCAGGATGATCTTGTGGTGTAAAAAGGACGTCGAAGTTCCAGAAGCTAGGTTGAACCAGTGGTCCTTCAATTTCCAAAAATCCCATGCCAACAAAAACTTCTTTTATTTCATCGACCAGATTTTGAAGCGGATGCTTTTTTCCAGCATGAATTGAAGGAGCCGAAGCTTCCACGTCAAGTAGTTTAAACCTCACATGCTTCCACTCTCCAGAAGTGATTAATTTCGGTGTAAGCTGGTTTATTCGATTTTTTTCTGTTTCTTGCTCTACGCGTAGATCATCCAATTTTTGTAGTTTCAATAATTGTCTGCCTTTATCAGACAAAATAATCTCCGAATCTTTACTTTTTTGTTCAATTACGAAATGGCGTCTCTTCAACGAGTCAAATGCTTTTAATTCTTTCTGGCTCATAGTAGAAATTTGATCTTCGGACCTGACTGTTGCCGTGTATATTTTCTTTAACAGAAGTTCTTCAGGTGATGATTCGTTAGAACGAGGCAAGACTACCAGAGCTGGTTCTTCCCCTGGTGCTGAAGGAGTTTCTTGCGCTAGCCATTTGTTTATATGAACAGCATATCTAAAGGCAACCGTCATTTCGTTATTATCATCAAATACTCGAGCAGTGGACAACTTCTTCATGGTATTGAATCCTTGTTTTACTGATTCTACTAATCTTCTCTCTGGAAACTGATTTTGTATTGCTTTTAATCCATTTTTTCCTATTGATATTTTAACAGTTGATTTATCTCTTATCGAAATTAGGTTCTTGTATTTTAGCCACTCGATACCTCTTCGTACTTGGTCTACATTTAAGCCAGTGACGTGTGAGAGACTTTCTATGGACATAGGTTGACTGCTAGCCAGAGTCTTCAACAAGGACCTTTCAATTGGGTGGAGCTGGCTTTGATTCTCTTGCATTAATCGTACGATGTCTGAGCAAATAAGACTTTTTAAACCTTTAACCATTGTAGAGTATATCATAGGGGCAGTAAACAATGAGTAGGGCATCCTCTAACAATATCAAAACCAACACCTCAATCACCACTCCAAACAATCAAAGGTGAGGTAATATTAGTAACACTAACAAACATAATATGAATGATAACGATGAAAGTCCGGAAAATGGCAAGAAGACAAACGACTCTGTTAGAGTTACTCCTTGGGAAGTTGAAGGCCGTATTGATTATGGTAGGCTGATAGAAGAGTTTGGCACTCAGCCTATAAGTTCTGAGATATTAGAACAGTTTGAAAGGATTACTGGCGAAGTTCATCCTATGCTAAATCTCCATTATTTTTTCTCGCATCGTGACTTAGACTTTATCCTGCGTAAGGTAGAGAATCGCGAAAAAATTTATCTTTATACTGGAAGGGGTCCTTCCGGCATGGTCCACATGGGCCATTTGATGCCTTGGATATTTACAAAATACCTTCAAGACAAATTTCATTCCAAACTGCTGTTTCAGATAACAGATGATGAAAAATTTTTGTACAGTCAGGACCGTACTAGGGAAGAGATAAAGCGCTTTACATACGAGAACATATTAGATGTTATCTCTGTTGGATTTGATTCTAATAACACAAAGATTATCGTAGACACACAACATATCAAACATCTTTATCCTATTTCACTTGAAATTGCAAAACGAATTACTTTTTCGACTGCTAAAGCGGTATTTGGTTTTTCAGCTTCAACAAATATTGGCATGATAGGATTTCCTCCAATACAGGCGGCTCCTTGTCTTTTACCCTCGCTAATAGAGGGCAAACCCACACCGGTACTGATTCCTGCAGCAATTGATCAAGACCCATATTGGAGAATTACTCGAGACATCGCGGAGAAAATGGGTTTTTACAAACCGGCTCAGATTCACAGCAAATTTCTTCCAAGCTTAGATGCACCCGGAGGAAAGATGTCTTCATCAAAACCCGGAACAGCAATTTTTACAACAGATGAGCCTGAGGTCACTGATAAAAAAGTGTCAAATGCCTTTACGGGAGGACAGGCCACCGTTGCATTGCAGAGGCTTTATGGGGGGAATGCATTGAGATGTCCTGTCTTCTGGTATTTAAGATATTTCTTTGATGACCAAAAAGACTCTGACGAGCGCTTTGTGAAATGTATTAGCGGAAACCTTCTTTGTGGAGAGTGCAAAAGTGACTTAGCTAGGGAGTGCAAATCGTTCATAGCTACTTTGAAAAAGCGAAGAGAAAAGGCCAAAGATTGTATCCCGAAATATATGTATGACAATGTTCCTTTTGAAATTTGAACAAAGTCAGGACGATAGTATAACATGAATGACATGAATACTGAGATATTCGAATGCGAAGACAGTTATGAAGCTGAAAAGTTAACTGGACTATTAGCAGTTCAAAAAGACAACTCGATTTACGTAGCAAGAGTTGTAGGGGCAGTAAAGAATGAAATCATTATAATGTTAAAAGATAACTCTTCTCATAGTGTTACTCTAAAGGATGAGAAAAATGCAGGCAGATTAGGATCGCTCGTCGAAGATGTAATTAAGGGGCGAAAAGCCATTTCAGAATGTGTGAGTGAGGACTGTAGCAGCCAAGTAAAAATTTCTACCCAATGAATATTCTCTACTTAGGTTTTTAGGTCTATTAGGTTTCTATAATCGTAAAGTTATGAGTATTGTTAGACTAAGGTACTGTTAGACTAAGAAGATAAAACTGCATTAAATAGCAGCTTCGCCTAGGGTATTAGACCATAAGGTGATCTTATAAGGTTACCTTCATTTTGTGTAGAATAGCACCTTATTGTTAGCGTAATTCCTTAGTTACCTCATCAGATAGAACCTGCTGTACCTTCCTAAAATAGAGCCCTGTAGAGTAAGGCATCAGGGGTACGTATTCTTCAATGACTTTCATAATATAAGGTACTGCGCGTTTTGAGACATCTATTCTAAACTTCATCCACAGAACCCGGTCTTGGTGGAAATGAATTTTGTCCTTTAAATTGCGTGGCACGCTATCAATTGATTTATCTTCTATTCGCTTGTACCAGTAGGCGAGCAATTCTGGATGCAAGCCCTCTTTTAAGTTTTTTATTCCCTTGGAAATAGTATATAAAGGAAAATCAACATTATTTTTTTTATACATTTATTTTGAGATCTTTTCTAATCAAAATAAAATCCTTGTAATCAAATAAAATTGCTGATTGGTATTATTATTATTCTTATCGTTAAGATTGATATTATTTGGTTTTTCTCGTTCCCAATATTTTCCCTACACTGTCTATCTCACCAGCTCTGATTCGAGTCGATGAAATTGGGCCTCCGTCTTCGGCTTTTAGGATATCTACTGCAATTATCGAAATCGGTTTTAAGCCATTAATTCTTCTGATGTCGTTAATTTCTTTACCCTTACGTGCAGTTTCAGAACTTGCAACGAGCGCATCCACGGGCCCTTCTGTTACAATTGGGCCAAACTCATTATCAAGCTTTGCCACAGTGTATTTCACTTGGCGACCGAATCGTTTTTCGATTGTAGCATGCAGATTTTTAACCCTCTGCTCATAAGTATGATTCAACTTTCCTTTCCCTTTTACCGTTGTCGCAAAGTCATCACTTGAGACGCCTATTATGACCTTGTCTCCTACTTCAAATGCTTTGGAGAGCAAAGCCAAGTGTCCTATATGCAATTCATCAAAAGTACCTCCTGTAGCTACTAAATCGAATTTGCGCCTAGTCATAGTGAATCGTCATGATAGACTAGGAAATCTCCTGAATATGTTTTTAGTAAAATCTTATTGTTTTATTGAGCAATAACGCTGTCTCAGTTAGGATTGGGTGCCAGCTAATATTCAATTGAGCTAGTTATGAATGGAGATACATCACACGTAACTATGCTTGGGCAGAGATCTAACCTACTTCTATTCATTTCGGGTGCTAACCCTTCTGGAATATCTTGACACATTGGGGAGGGCATACGTTCTCACAGGCCATACAAAATATGCAATCCTTTTCTCTTATCATAAATGGCTTTTTTTCAGATGCTGGATGCCCAGGTGTTTCTAACCATTCATA
>DASTUU010000208.1:0-5586 GCA_035759485.1 Nitrososphaeraceae archaeon | reverse complement strand
GCACTCATTCATCTTTTTTTATACTGGGTTTTTAGCTCTTCTGTCAGTTAATCGGCCCGTAATAAAACTGTCATAGATGCATTCCATTTAGGGATTGGAGGAGCAGGATCAAACCGCAAGGTGCACCATGGGACTCCTCTCCCACCAGAATACACTAGTCATGATAAAATCTGAAATCAGTTCATATATACTAATTTGAACATTGGACATGGAGTAGTGTTCCCCATGTTCCAAAATCGTCTTATCTTTTGGGTCACGACCTATATTGCTAGGCCACACGATAATACTGCGCGACATTAATAAGATCACATCTGAAGACCGTGAAGCGGCCAAAATAATATAATCTAAATACAGCTACATATCGTACTACAATGATAAATAATGAAATTTGATGGAATTAGGGGGCAGGAATTGTTGGATGTGGAAGAAGATCCTACGGAAATAACGCTGATCTTCAAAGACAATAGGTTCCTGTTTGTAAAGATCGAAAATGGCAATCTAGTCACAGAATCTATACCTGAATAATTTCACGAAACTTTCGTTCTCGAACAGCATACGCTTACCTAGAGGAGGAAAGTGAATGCCGGGGCCTATTCGTTGGATTAAGCAGTAACCTGCTTTAGGTCACTCTCAGAAATATTTACATAGACTTCACCGCCCTTTTCGTCAACAGGATACAAAGTCAGGTCGCCTGATTTTCGCCATGCATCAGTTTGCTCCATCCATTGCGACTCTTTCTTCCAGGATTTCATGTTTACTAGCTTTCCTGTAAAAATATTGAACTCATAGCCATGCATGTAGCAGACAATATTATCGCCCTTGATCTCCCCTTTAGATAGCGACGCTCCTCGGTGTGGACATGAATTATTACAGGCAAACAATATCCCTCTGTGTCTGCCTACTAAGATATCAGTTTTGTTAGCAAAAAAGGCCCTCATTGAATTCTCCCTGATATCAGAACTTTTGCAAATTCTAAATAACATACACTTCAAACAAAAGGAAAAGAAGGAACAGGATTTATAAATTATATCAGAATATCAGATATAGAGACAAGGTAATTGCGCTATTACCTGTGCCTAACCTGCTAACGCTTGTTATGACCTATAAGGGCCAATTTATATGTAGAAAAACAAGACAATAACTCCATAGAATTAATGCACAGGGCTAATGACCTAAAATCCGTCGATAACATTGGAAGAAATGTTACAATAAGAGGTTGGGTGTATAGATTGCGCAGACAGAAAGACAATACTTTCATGGTCCTAAGAGATGATCGAGGAGGCATCATTCAAAGCGTTTTTTCTTCTAGCAGCATTCCCCTTAATTTGACTGTTGAGTCTTCTGTGGAGGTGACTGGAATTTTAAATAAGGACCCAAGGGCGCCTGAAGGAGGCTATGAGATCAAGGGAACAGGTCTGAAAATATTCAACATAGCAGACGCAAACTATCCAATAGGCGAATTTCAAAGCTTAGAGCTGCTATTGGATAATCGGCATTTAGCTCTAAGAACAAGAAAAATGGTTGCGGTTGCAAAAATACGCGCGTCAGTTCTAAAATTCGCTCGTAATTGGTTTATTATAAATGATTGGATGGAAGTTACTGCTCCTGTAATTGTAAGAGGCGCTGTAGAAGGAGGCTCCACGTTATTCAAAGTGAAATATTTCAATAATGACTATGCGTATCTATCGCAAAGCGCTCAGCTCTACCTGGAGGCAATGGTCTTTAGCCTAGGTCCCGTGTGGAGCTTGACTCCGTCATTTAGGGCCGAGAGTTCAAGAACAGTTAGGCATCTATCAGAGTTCACACATTTAGAAGCTGAGGCACCATGGGTAGATGTCGAGCACATACTGGAAGTTCAAGAACAACTAATCTCATACATTATAGAAAATGTTATCGCGGAAAGACAGGACGAGTTTGCCTTGCTTAAAAGAGACGTGTCAATTTTTAAAAATTTAAAGCCTCCGTTTCAAAGAATTGCGTATGAAAAAGCCATAGACGCCCTACGCTCGAAAGATTTTACTATAGTGGATGATACCGGAAGAAGTCGCAAAATAGAACTCGGTGATGATCTTAATATCGATTCGGAGCGTGAATTGTCTAAAAACCTTACAAGACCACTATTTGTGGTTGGTTATCCTATTGCAGTGAAGCCTTTCTATGTTAAAGAGGACCCACAAAATAAGGGATATGGTCTGGCAGCAGATATGCTGGCCCCCGATGGTTTTGGAGAGATTACAAGCGGTGGAATTAGAGAAGACAACACTTTATCCATTACTGAGAAAATGGAGAAAGAAGGACTGGATCTCACTAGCTATCAATGGTACCTGGACCTGAGAAGGTACGGATCAGTTCCCCATGGGGGATTTGGTCTTGGAATAGAGCGCCTAATGAGATGGATAACAAGAATTGACGATATTAAAGATACTATCTTATTTCCTAGAACCATGTCAAGGGTCAGTCCATAGTAGGCGAGGATTTTCGTTATGTATAATGAAACTGTTTTGCTACCATTTAACGGAGATAAAATTAAGCTAATGAGGACAAAAGTGAGCATGAGACTGGGCTGGGAGTATGTTAGAATATTAAATGCACATAGATTATCAGGATTCTACTTTTTCGAAGCGATGATCGGGTTTCCATCTCTACTCACAAAAAAAGCACAAGATAATTTTATCAGGTTTAAATTAAGGGCATTGGAATTGTAAGGCAAATGTCTGAACAGCCCAAGGGTGGAGCTGAGTCGCTATTTTATGAACTTGCAGGCGAGTTGCGTTTATCCATTCTGGTTCGACTGACTCATAGTAACTGTCGTCTTTCTAAACTCGCATCGGAAATTGATGCTACGATGCAAGAGGCTCACAGAAATATATCACGGCTGGTTGATTCCGGACTAGTCTGCAAATATGAACAAGGTGAATTTGCACTGACACCTTACGGAAAAATTGTCGTCTCTCTTATGCCTGGCTATGCCTTCTTGTCCACACAACAGGAGTATTTTCTCGAACATAGTCTTGGAGGTTTGCCTTCAAAGTTTGTTCAGCAAATAAGTTCATTTCAGGGATGTGAAGTTGTATACGGAGTAATGGCTATTATCCAGAGGTGGAAAAACCTCTATAATGAATCTGACAGTTATATAAAGGAAATAATGGCGCAAGTGCCTTTAGATCTTATAGAAACACTTGGTAAAAAGGTCGAAGCTGGAATCAAATTCTCATATATCTTCCCACGTAACGCAATAATTCCGAGAGGGAGAAGAAGAATATTGCAAAAAATCGGATGGCACAAATTGATTGCAAAGGGTCTTGTAGAAAGGCGGATGGTCAAATCCGTAGGCGTTATGACTATATTTAATGAAAAAAACTCCTGCGTAATATTTCCTAATTTGAAAGGTGAACCTGATCTGAATGTGATGTTTTATGGCAGTAGTCATCGATTTCACGAGTGGTGTGAGGATTTTTTTTCATATCAATGGGAAAACGCAGGACCATTTGAAGAAAGCAAGCTAAGCAGTGAAGTATAACTCATTTAGCATACAATGTCAGCCCAATTGTTAGTTGTGAAATATCTTCTGCAATTAATATAGTATAACACAATACTCTAAACTAATAATTATTGAGGTCGAACTCCTGGTCCTCATTATCTTTTTATAGTATAGTAATTTATAAAACAAGGGATGCCGCAAGCTTTCGTATTAATGAATGCCGAGCTAGGGAGCGAAGATTCAATTGTACAGGAACTGAAAAAGCTCGAGGGTGTGAAAGAGGTTTTTCAAGTTTATGGGGTTTACGATATAGTCGCACAGCTTGAGGCTGACACGATGGAAAAAGTTAAAGAGACAATTACTTGGAAACTCAGAAAGCTAAATGGAGTCAAGTCCACCTTAACAATGATAGTAATGTCATAAGCATGCCCGCACCGTGACCAATTTTTACTTTCCAAATTATTACTTTAGTCATTCTTGCAGTAGTGGATAGCAAACTTTAATGAAGGTGGAAATTCCTTGTTAAAGTATGTTTAAGTTAGATTTTTTCAAGAGAAAGAAACAAGACGAAAAAGGGTTGATTAAATGTAAACATTGCGACATGAAATTTGAGGATAAAGAAAAGATGAAAAGACATGTACGAAAAGCCCATAGTGAAAAGGGAGGTGATATGCCCAACGTTAATCCATTCGGCGGTTCATAGATATGAAAAACAAAACAAGGCAAAAAATCTAGAAAAAACTTATTTTTAGATAATAATTGTAGTTCAAACAAAACAAACAAACAATGTTTCCCTATCATGATGATACTGAGAGGCTACATGGTAGACCCTATCTAAACTATAGTCTTATTGCAATCAACGCTATAGTGTTTATATGGGAAATGGGTGTGACTGGCGGTTTCACAAATCCTATTGCGACTGAGACATTGTTTCAAAATTATGGTGCGGTTCCAAAATCCGTACTAAGTGGCAATATTGCTTCTGTTATTACTTCCATGTTTATGCATGGAGGGTATTTGCATATTATCGGGAATATGTTGTTTTTATTTGTATTCGGAGACAATCTTGAGGACAGATTCGGGCGTACTAGGTACCTTTTAATGTATATTGGATGGGGATTTGCTGCAGCTCTTGTGCACAGCTTGTATGCGGTAAGTGCTGGCGGCGGGGATATCCCTGCAGTTGGGGCTTCTGGGGCTATTTCCGGAGTCATGGGAGCATATCTTGTGATGTTTCCGCGTGCGAGGGTGTTGACGCTGATATTTGCTTTTTTTATTACAACCGTGAGAATTCCAGCCATTGCATTTATCCCATTCTGGTTTATCTTACAAGTCATCTATGCTCTTATTGGAGTACCGGGTGGTGTTGCTTACTTAGCACATATTAGTGGATTTATCGTAGGCCTTGGAAGTGCATATGCATGGAGGCTATTCATTGGACAAAGTCCTGTCCAACTGCCTTCTATGGATAGGACTCAAATGATTCGAAGAGAAAGACCAAGAATAGAAGACGCTGCTCCCCAAACTGCACCTGAGGTAATTGAAGGTCCTAATTTCTTTGAAATAATAGCTGAGGTTCGGGGCATTTCAGACGCTTCTGATATCTATGCCAGATATGAAGCTGAGAGTGGTAACGTACGCATAGTTGCAAACGGGGTAAGGAAATACGAAATTATTGCAAAACTACCTAAGGGTGCTGTTAACCCCAAAATAGAACATGTGCATTACTTGAATGGCATTGCTAGGATACTTTTATCAAAATAATTTTTTTGCAAGTATACATAAACAAAAAGCTGTAAAGCGATAAACAATATTTCACTATTCTTCCGCCTTTGTTTGTCAAAGTCTTTTTAATGAATACTATTTATTCTGATAAAACTTCTATTTGTTATAATATATGATTGGTTAAGTGCATTTTGCCAACTTCGGGCTAAAAGACAAAGTTTATAGACGTCTTCAGGCCATTTTCTTCATATCATGGCAGCGCAGCAACGCCCTTCGCGTGCAGGAAGAAAGATCTCGCGGCGTGACTTTTTGAAACTTATGGCTGCTGCAGGGACTGTATTGACGTTTATTCCATTTGTTGACTGGGGAAAGTTTCTACC
>DASTUU010000207.1:0-2027 GCA_035759485.1 Nitrososphaeraceae archaeon | reverse complement strand
ATCAATACGGCTCTACGAATTCAATGGACGACATATTAAGGGAACTGGATAAAGAAAAGGCGCGCATAGTTATTTTCAAGGATATCCGAAAATTTCGAAAATCTGTGACTGTAGTATCAGGGTTGCAAGAGACGGAGGGTGCGATAGAAATAACAAGAGCATTAAAGACAAATATAGGGACCGGAGGTACCTATAAAGATGGCCAAATTGTCCTGCAAGGAGACCATCGCGAAGCGGTCAAGAATATATTAGTCAGAAGAGGATTTAACGAAGATTCAATTGAAGTTAGATGAAAATATATTAAATTCCCAGGAAAAGAATACTCGGCCTCAATGTCCTCTCACCATCTTTTGATACCTCAATCGTCTAGCGATATATATTCTCACTATAGGTTCTTAGCTACCTTTGTTATCCCAGCATGTTAGTCTGGCGATAATTCATATTCCAAATCTTGCTTACACTCTATAATAGCGTCTTTGCTGCATTGAATCTGAGCTGTTCATGCATTAAGTTGCGAATTGCTCTCGACAATATCAATATATTTGAGAGCAGCTCAATTTACTTAGGTTTGATACTCAGTGCTAGTCTACAAGAAGTCTCTCTGTTTTTTCATTCTTTCTATTTCACTATCAACTGCATCAGCCATCACATCCAACTCTCTTAGATCCCCGAATTTCTGGTAGGTGAGTCTTTCCAGTAGCTGCAAAACACTTTTGGCGGTACGGTACTGTTGTATTCTAGGATCATTGATCTCACCATATAAGCCAATTCCTTGCATATTGTTTATCTTTGCAAATCCTAACATGAGCCCATTGAACCCGGTAATGAGTGAAGATTGAGGAGTAGTCAATATCCCTAATTTTTTGATTTGTTCTGTTAATTCCTGAGAGGTTGTTGTTACGAAGGTCTCTGGGCCTTTGCCTACAGTTCTCGTCGTGTGGAAGGCGCCCAGCGTGTATATGAGGCGAGCAGAATATATTCTGGCGATATCTATTATATCCTGACATAGTGCGTATAATTCCTGATTAGTCTGAGGTTGACCTATACCTCCACCAAATACTATGAGGTCTTTAGTATAACGGTAGTCCCAGCTTTCCTGATGAAAGTCGATATACCCTCCATTGTCTATCACATAATTGGGAGAAGGTGGAAATGCCTGCCTGAAAAGTCTTGTTCTTAGAATCTTGTTTAGAGTATCAATTGCTATACTACCAACGTTTCCCATATCCTGCATGCCAGCAATGATTATTGGTTTTTGAAGATCCTGAGGCTCATCTTGTTTTACAAAAAACATACTGTGTTCATTAGTTCAGCTACCAAGCATAAAAAACGTTGCATATCGCGCCAGGTTTACTATCGTACCAAACTCAACAATCCTTATTAGATTCTTCCTACCAGTTCGAAATATGGATTATGATAGCCTTTGCAAGGATATCTTGGGACTCGACCAAAATATCCGCTTCGCTGGGGTATGTGACGACACAGGCGAAATCCGACATGGGGGCCAACGCCATGGCGTCGTTAACCTTCTTTCTTCTGATGAAACAAAAAGATCGAATCTACAAGCTTTGGCTAGGTGGAGTTTACGCAACTCTCTTTCTCCTAAAATTGGCAAGGGAAAATACGCTATGGCGGAATATGAAAAGATCAAACGTATAACTTTTCCCCTCGAAGATTATCATTTGTTGTTAATAACAACAGAAGTAATCGCCGACCATGACAAGATAATAGCTAAAGTGCTCGATATGCTCAAGAAATAAAAAACCGCCGATACACTTGGGCTTCTTTCTCCTATATTATTTTTCAAGGAGTAGATCTATTGTACAAGACTCGAAATAGATAAAAATTATATTGTAACTTGTTAGTTAGTGCGAGCGGGTTGTGACCTCATGAGATGCCCCCCAACCTCCAATACTGCCAGTATAGTCACCGGTGACCTCTATAACATCTTGTGAATCAGATATTTCTTTAAGTGCTTCCAAAGTTAGTCTTTGGTTGGTTACATAATGAGTACCGCTATCATATAT
>DASTUU010000206.1:0-2503 GCA_035759485.1 Nitrososphaeraceae archaeon | reverse complement strand
GCCAAAATTCCTGAAGACAGGAGATGCCGCAATTGTTAAAATTAAGCCTGTTAGACCCCTAGCAATAGAAACCTTCAAGGAATATCCAGAGATAGGCAGATTCGCACTGAGAGATATGGGAACAACTATAGCAGCAGGAGTCGTAAAATCGATTACTGAGAAGTTTGATTCTACGGCCAAAAAGTAGAACAGAAAATGACTAGCGATCGTGATATAGTGTAAAAGGGGAATAAAAGAACTTGGCGCAAGAAGCAAGAATAAAACTGACATCCACAAATCTTTCTACGCTTGAAGGAGTATGTTCTGAGATTAAAGATATAGGCGAAAAAAATGGCATAAAGCTAAAAGGACCTCATCCTTTACCAACAAAGAAAATGAAAGTTGTTACTCGAAAGTCTCCATGCGGGCAAGGTACTAATACCTGGGATAAATACGAGATGAGGGTCCACAGGAGGGTCATAGACCTAGGAGCTGACGATAGATCAATAAGACAGCTTATGAGGCTGAAAATTCCAGATGATGTTTATATTGAAGTGTCTTTAACCCAATAGTGTTTTGAGTTTTGACATTCTGGGCGCGATAAGGACTATTGCTAGATGTGGCTAATGGTAGTAAATTATAATACGATAACATGTGTCTTAGCGCTTGTTCTTTTATCAGTATTTTTGTTATCGCTTCACCCGTTACGTATCAGTGCTCAAAATGAAACAATGGAATCTGTATCGGAGGGAATTCCAAGCACAAATGATACAGAGTTAGCAAGTACGAATAATGGCTCGAAACCTATACTATTTGAAGTTTCGAGTCAGTCTGAGCGTAATATGTCGATGAAGCAAGGTTCATTTAAAGCTCAAATAGCGTGGGTACCAAATGCAATTGGTAGGGAAAATACTTTTTCAATAAGGTTTCTAAACACTAGCTCCGGGCAAGAACTTCAAAATGTCACATACGATATCATGTTATTTAATGAAGAAAACCATCTTAGTGAAAGCCATCGCTCAAATCAGCAGGCTGCTAGCCAGAAGTACGTGTTCCCTGAATCAGGCTTATACACCCTCAAAATAAATAATATCGAAAATACAACAGCAGAGATTAATCTGCCAGTACAAGTCGTTCCAGAGTTTGCTGGAGCGGGGTCAGCGACGGCTATTATAGCAGGGTTACTTATCTTAATCCTGTTTTTGGTCAGATTTAAGACGCGTCGTTTAGGGTTTTCCATTAGGTGATAAATTAAAAAGAAAACGAATTCCGAGTTGTTATCTAGATTTGATGACTTCGTAAATTTGGGTCAAGTCAAATATCTCTTTCTTCATATACTAGGTATTTCGTTTCCTCCTAAGTATTGCCCGACAATCTACTTGTCAGTGCAAAAGCCCCTATTATGATATCAGGTATTCCAATCCCGTATACATACACCCTATTTATAAAGCCTCTAACTAGCTCTAACGATCAGTAGGAAGTTCTCCTAGGAGGCCAGGGCAATATCTCATGGCTTCTTTTGATGTTGTGTTATAGGCTGAGTGCCTTCTCGGTATGTCACCGTTACCACATCTCCTTTATCGTATGGGCAGTTCTCAATATTACGAGGATGATCTGAGGTTTCTACTACACACGAATCGTCATTCTTTATTATTACAGTCGCATCCTCTGTTATATCCCTTCTAAATATACCTAGAAGAGGAAAACCAAACAAAGCCTGGATAAATACTATGGCCCCGACAAGTGCTATGATAAATAAGATTGCTAGTTTCTTTCCTGACATGGCATCTTGCCCTGGAGGTTCATAATCATAGCCCACGATTGAGTCCCCTTCTCATAGGTATTAATAATAATTTAAGACTTTGTTGGCGATCGCAATGACAATTGCATAGACCTTTTTGGTCCTAGGAAAAGAAAGATCAAGTGTCACACAACTTCAATATTGTTCAACAACGGATCGGATGAGTGGGTTTTGTATTGTCTTCATTAAGATAGTGTACAGTGCGGGAAAAATAATAAAATAATAAAGCAGAGCATCAACGCCGAGATTCGTATCTGAAACTCTATTTGTTTATTGCAATTAATAAAAATGTGTGGATTTTTATTAGGATTTTTTAGTCTATAACTCAATGAGGTTTGGCAAACACAAAACCTGATCAAAGTTGCACAACAATAGCTTGTTTTAAACAAAAGGTTGATTTACTAATTCTTGACAATGGGTAGACTTAATGAGAATGTGGCTCCTATTCCATCTGGAAAGCATACTATTAGTAGTAATATTAGTAGATTTATCTTGTGGGATATATAAAAAAGATACCTCTTGGGTTCTGATAAACTTGGAAGTTTACTCAATATTGACAATTGACTGAATACTTTGAAAAAGTGGCTTCAACTCCGAGGGAGAACCTCGTATTTCCATTTTGGAAGAACCTTGGACCGAAATTTTTGCCATTCTAAACAGGAGACCCTTCTCAGAATATTCAACGCCTTGCAATCTATCCAAGCGTTCACTAACGACATCATC
>DASTUU010000205.1:0-7796 GCA_035759485.1 Nitrososphaeraceae archaeon | reverse complement strand
CCACTAAAGTTGATAGCTTTTTTTATTCCTGCTATTTTCTCTGCACGTTCAAGTGCTTTTGTGCTAATATCATATCCATATACATCAAAGCCTCTTTCTTTGATATATTTAGCTACTGGTAGTCCTAATTGTCCCAGTCCTATTACTAGGACTTTGTGGAAAGTTATTTCTGGGAAGACCAAATATTCCCCACAAGGGTGCTCATCACCGCAACTATTAACATCAAATGAAACTCTAGGGGCTTCTTTCAAAATTAGTGCAACTAAAACCCTCGATTTACACTTATAAAGCTTAAGACTTAATTAATTAACGAGAATTTACATATAATTTCTCTTAAACAAACTGACCTATCAATTCCTGAAGATAGGAGAATTAAGTTACACCGCAAACTAGTTCACCTTTACTCCTATTGTGTTGTACCTGTATTACATCTTCAGAATTGAAGGGTTTCAGGAAATGAATACTCTCTTCTGATAGAGCAACATTATTGCGTTCACAATCGAGGAGGCGACTGCACTTCCTCCTTTCCTTCCATTATTGGTAATAAACGGAATATTCATCATAGCAAGTTCCTTTTTTGATTCTGGGGCAGAGACAAACCCTACCGGTACACCGATTATGAGCGCAGGTTTTGCAATTCCTTCATTAACCATCTTGATCGTTTCATACAAGGCTGTTGGCGCGTTACCAATCGCAACTATGCCACCATCCATCTCCTTAGAGGAATGTCGCATGGCAAGTTCAGACCTCGTCTTGTTCTGAGCTCGCGATTCATTAATTACATTATCGTTTGAAATATTGCATACTACTTTTAATCCTAGATCTGAAATCAGAGTCTTATTCAAAGCCACTTTGACCATTTCTACATCTGTCACAATTGAACACTTGTTTTCAATGGCGTTGAAGACAGATGCAAACACATTGTGTCCAAAGACTATTCCTCCAGAACCAGCAAAGTCAAAATCTGCCGTTGAATGAATAGCCCTTCTGACTATCGGCCACTCTAATATATTGTATGGATGTTTTCCCACCTCTTCTTCTATAATTTCAAAACTCTGCGATTCTATATCATATGCTTTCTCTGACATCTTCCTATGTTTTGCACTCTGTTCTTGTTTTTTACGGTCTTTTTCAGTCTTTTTTAAGCCCAGCTCTCCTTTCCGCCTCCAACGCACGCTGCAAGACTAGCTCGACTAGCTTTTTGTCTACTCCTAAATGTCTCGAGAGAAATGCTTTTTTGAAGTTATTCTTGATCAATGCTGAACGTACTTCTTGGGCTATATCATGCTTAATATGTGAACCTTTATGCAAAAAATAGGGCATAATTAGTAACGTCTTTGGACCTTGTGAAACTATCTTTGTTATTGCTTTTTCAATGTTGGGTTCATCTAATTCAAGAAAGCAAAAACTCACACTATGATAAGACTGTTTAAGACTACTCACAGTATAAACGAATGCATCTCTTGCTCTTTTGTCGCTGCTTCCGTGTCCAATGACTAGAACATCACAATCATTATCCTTCAAACAGACATTGTTATTTAGCTTGGTTTCAGCAATTCTTTCCGCAATAAGTTCACTCAAAAGATAGTGATAACACAGCGGTTTTGCAATCCCAATTCTCAACTTTTGATTCTTGCAAATAATTGCGCTTTGCCTAACGGCTTCCTTTAGTTTTAGGCCAGGATAGAGAAAATATGGAATTATTGTAATAAATACCGACCCGTTTTGAATACATTTCTTTATGCCCTCTTCTATAAAGGGGGGAAGGACTTCTAAGAAACAATAGTCAGAATAATCGTACTGTCCTTTGAGTTTGAGAAGCGAGCAGATCTCAAATAGTTCTTGGTTTACCTCTGGTTCTCGGCTTCCCCTATCGATGATCAGCAGAGCTCTTTTCAATTTGATCAGTAACTTATCCTAGCGACTGCTATCGTTAGGTCTGGGGGAAATTTTTGCTTGGGGATGATGAGATTTCCTCTAGAAGCCAACATTGCTGATGCTTCAGCTACACTCGCTGTTCCCTCGTAATCAAGGACGGCTTGAGAAGGATTTGGTACATTGACTTTGCTTAATTCATCTTTATCGTGGAGTTCGATTGGGACATTTTTTTGTTTGGAAAACTCTTGTAATCCATTTACTATAGCACCCCGATTAATAGAAGATACAGAGTGAATACACTTCATACTCAAGCCATGTCTTTTCATGACAGTCTGTATAGCGTTTTCGATATTCTCTTTACTAGTCGTCCAGTGTAAGCCCAGGCCAACAATAAGACTTTTAGGTCGATAAATAACAGCTTTCTCTAGAATTTCTGGTTGGCTAATTATCTTGTCTGAAATTATTAGGCAGCCCTTAAAGTCTGGGTCCATTAGATCTTCCACATTAGTGACCTTTGAAATATTCTTCGGAAGTGGAGCACTCGTCCACCAATCTTTTTGGCCTGTATCCTGATGAAGTGCTATTTTTTCCTCATTGACCATAAGTGCACTTACTTTTGTTACGTTTTGATCGTTTTCAATTTCCCAACCGAATTGCCTTCCTATTAAATCAACAGGTATGGTTTCATTTACATCTGCTGCTGTAGTAATAACTGGCTTAGAATTCGGAAAAAAAGATGATACTTTTCTTGCTAACTCATTTGCTCCTCCAAGATGTCCCGACAATGCACTAATAACGAAATTGGCTTTATCATCTATGACAAGCACAGCAGGATCACTTTTCTTATTTACCACAATCGGTGCGATGAGTCTTATCACTGCACCAAGAGAAAAGATACATATTAATGCATCATATTTCCTAAATAGTGACGCTACAATGTCTCCCGTTTGCTCTTTGAACCATATAATATCCTTTTTGGAGTCATCGTGTTTGGCAGGAACATAAATATCAGCACCGCTAATATTTTCCTTAATTTTTCTTGCAATCGCGATTCCTTGTTTTGTTATTGCTATAATTGCAGGACTGTGCATGGTTGTGAATACTTGACTTTAATAAAGAAAAATACACTGAAATATTCCTTTCTATGGTTTGTATCTTTGCTGACAGGTCACTTCATTCAAAATTGTACTACTTAGCAAAACGTAGACCGAAATATAAATCAGAAAAATTGCTACTGGCGATATGAGCCCCTAACCTTTCCATCGAATTCGAACAAAATAACCTGCAACTTAATCCTACCACCAGAATATTCTTTTAATTGATCAAAGACTTCTTTACAAATAGCATCGTAGAATCCCTCCACTCTATTGCTATCAACAATTTCAGAAACATGTCTTGCAGTATTTGCCTTTTTTATTTCTTCAATAACTGCAGCCGATGATGAGCATCGAGAAGCTATTTTCGCCATGAATTCCATATTTATGTGTGATCCTTTTACATGAGTTTGTTTAACCCCCATTGCCATCTTTGTTAATTTTCCTATAAACCCTGCAACAATCACTTTTCGGATGTTCTTACTTACGCATTGTTTTATACTATAGCCAATAAAATCACCGACCTGTATAAATGCGTGCTCAGGAATTGAATTACCAAAAAGCATTTTTGAGAAGTCCTCACTGCGTCCGCCGGTAGTTAGAACTACCGTATCTGTTCCCATTGCTAATGACACATCCAGACACTGCCTAATAGATGCTGCAAAAGACGCCGTAGAATAAGGTAAAACGATTCCTGTAGTACCCAATATTGAAATCCCACCAATGATACCAAGTCTCTGGTTATCTGTATGGTGCGCAATTTCTTCTCCTCTTGGTACGGAGATGACCACTCTAAAGCCATAAGACTCAAGTTGGGGTAATGCCACTTCCCTTACTGCTTGCGTAATCATCGAGATTGGGACAGGATTAATAGCGGCTTTTCCCAATTCAAGTCCTAAGCCCGGCTTCGTTACTCTTCCTACCCCTACTCCCCCTTCAATATCAATTTGTCCCTTTATGGGTAGAAATGAAACAGTAGAACAAATCTCTGCACCATGAGTAACATCCGGATCATCTCCGGCATCTTTTATGACAGAAGAGGTGACAGAAGAGTCTTTGTTTGTCCTTGTCCATGATATTAACAGACTCGCATGCCGGCCGTTGGGCAAAGAAACATCGATCCTTTTTACCAACTTTCCAGTAAGCATTGTCAATAAAGAAGCTTTAGTAGCACCTGTAGCACAGGTCCCAGTGGTATATCCTGAGCGAAGAGTTCCCTTTCTCTTTTTTTCCTCTATTTCAGTAGGAAGTTCCTGCTCAGCTAGGTCGAGGTCATCGTATCCTTCGTTATTTACACTATCCTGACTTGGCTTACTTAGTCTTGAGTTCAATTTTGTCGAATCGATCATATGTCAGTCCTTGTTAGGATATTACTGTACCCCCCGTCTATTACTATAGTATTGGCTGTAATAAAATAAAGATGGTCACTCGCTACATATGCCGCTATATTTGCTACTTCCTCTGGTATTCCCCCTCTTTTCATAGCAGACTCCTGTACACCCCTCTGCCTTTATTCGTTTGTCACATAGCTGTGAGTAGCTTCTGTTGCGATATTGTCTAGCATATGAGTATATGCCAGAATATTATCATTTACTGCCATATTCGTGTGCATTATGCTTAGTCAGATTCGTGACTCCTTCTTTGGCCATGTATACGGAGCTCCTTCGATGACCAGATATCGCGGAATAGGTGATATATTGATTACGATTCCTCCTTGACAGTTACCGAGTACACTACTCACCAAGGCTTTAGATAGCCTGACTGATCCTTATCGTGTCGACTTCAAGTATCACCTTCAAACCTTTTGGTTTCAATTTGATGAAATAGTTTGTACCAAATTTTTCTTTTGGATGAATATCCATAGGTATTTACGAAGAACATCTATACGCTTATGAAAGGTTAATACTTTTTTCATCAATCTGTCAACACTTGCATCATTTGTTACATCAATAACAGCAAAGTGTGTTTCACCATTGAGGCGAGCTGGTTCTACCCTCACTCCGAGAGCAGACTATAACTATAACGCCATTTTGCTTTGCAAATTCTTTACCAATAGCCAGCCCAAATCATTTTCGACCCGGTAACAAGTCTGACCTTACCTTCTAGCAACAAATCCTAGATTGGAACATTATATATATTATTTGTATCTATTATGCCTTATTCAATCGTTATATATTAAAGAAATTGGAGATGACGTTGGACTGTCTAATGTCGTCGGTGCAGTCAATTGCCAAACTTGTTAAGATACTAGAGACTGAAGACTACATGGTCCTAAAAGCACTTAGTTTGGCTATTGCGCATTATAAACTTCTGAATATTGATCAACTCGCAGGCCGCTCAAAGATGCACAGAGATGTAGTTGACTATAGGATAGACAGATTAAGTGATTTAAAATTGATTTCTAAGAGCATCAATGGGGCATATTTGTTAATGTCAGGCCTGGATGTAGTGGCTCTGAAAACTTTCGTCGACAAAGGTATTGTGGAGGGTCTTGGGATGCCTATTGGTATAGGTAAGGAGTCAGATGTTGTTGAAGCAATTACTGAAAATGCGCAAATACGTGCAATTAAGTTTTTTAGGATAGGAAGGAGGAGCTTCAGGCAGGTAAGAAAGAAGCGGTCATTTATTATTGAAGAACAACTCCATCATTGGTTATTGACAAATATACGAGCAGCGGAAAAGGAATACACTATCTTGCGTAAGCTGCACAGCCAAGGAGTTGCTATTCCTGCTCCTTATTACAGGACGCTTCACGCTATAGCAATGAGTAGAATAGAGGGAACTAGATTAGCAGAAGCCAAAGATATAGTGAACCCTAGACAAACGCTCTACGATATTCTACGGGGCATCAGGGTGGCATATCAACACGACATAATAAATTGCGACCTAAGTGAATACAATATATTGATTGATATTGATAGCCGTCCGTGGATTATAGATTGGCCTCAGTCAGTATCTCGAAGACATCCGAATGCTGACTTGTTGATAAGAAGAGATATCTCTAACGTAGTAAATTTCTTTAATAAGAGATTTCACTTGGGAATAAATGGTGCTGAAGCTCTGGAAGAGGTTCAGACTGGAATTAGCTGAGCAATAAGGACCGCCTGTCTGTGTTTTCCCACGTGAAAGAAGGATCACTTCTGCCAAAATGCCCGTATGCTGCAGTTTTCTTATATATAGGGCGTTTCAAATCAAGTGTTTGGATTATTCCTGCTGGTTTCATGTCAAACGAATTTCTAATTCTTTTTTCAATTAGTTCCTCAGGAATTTCTGATGTACCGAAGGTGTCTACCATGACTGAGACAGGCTCAGCAATTCCTATAGCATAGGCAAGTTGTACCTCACATTTGGCTGCTAGCCCAGATGCCACAATATTCTTAGCTACATATCTTGCCATATAACATGCAGATCTGTCTACTTTTGAGGGATCTTTTCCTGAAAACGCGCCTCCTCCGTGTCTTCCCATCCCGCCATAAGTATCGGCGATAATCTTTCGTCCTGTTAAGCCGGTGTCCGCAGGCGGACCACCGATTACAAATCTTCCTGTTGGATTAACGAGGAACTTGGTAGTGTCATCAATCCAGTCAATACACACGGGTTTTATGACATTTTCAATAATTTCTTGTCGGAGCTGTTCCAATCCTATATCAGGAGAATGCTGAGTAGAGACAACGACGGTATCGATTTTCTTTGGTCTAAAATCCTCGTAGACCACTGAGACTTGTGATTTACCGTCGGGTCTGACCCACTCTAATTTCTTATTTCGCCTAACTTCGGATAAGGTCTTGGATAGCTTATGGGCCATTGCAATGGGCAGTGGCATCAGCTCGTGAGTCTCATCTGTGGCATAGCCAAACATAAGACCCTGGTCTCCTGCACCCTGTTCTTTAAAGCTATTCGGTGTTACCCCAAGAGAAATGTCTGGACTTTGCTCATGAAGAGATTCTAATACAGAACAATTGTCACAATCAAATCCGTATTCGGATTTGTCATAGCCAATTTCTTTAATCGTATTTCTTACTATTTGCTGGACAGCTATTCGACCCCGAGAAGTTACCTCACCAGCAACGAGGACAAGTCCAGTCGTGGTCATCGATTCTACCGCGACCCTCGAATTAGGATCTTGTTTCAGAAACTCGTCTAGTATAGAATCTGAAATTTGATCGCAAATTTTGTCTGGGTGTCCTTCCGTAACGCTCTCAGAAGTAAAGATATGCCGTCGAACCATTTTCCTATCTATTGGCGAATAGTCTGAGGTGCAAGCTTAGCTCATGTCAGAATTCTTTCTCTAATTTAATAAAGAGCACATTATTCCCTCTTATCACTACCTTTCCATAATTTGCCACAACATTTGACCCGTTAAATTCTTCGGCATCAACTAGAATGAGATTCATATATGAGTCGACATTACTCATTTTGCCACGATATTCTATTTCGCTTTTTAGTCTTACTGCCACTCTTCTATTTATGCCCCGCTGTAGAGTTGTTAGAGGTCTTTTAGGTTGGTGTTGTGACGTCGATGAAGACAATTAATTAATCACTGAAATTCAAAGACACCACGCCTACAATAAAAAGCTTCCTTTGACCCAATCCGTTTGGGGGTGGATTTATTTCATAGTGCAGCGTAGCAATTTGACAATGATTATAAGCACCGGTTCAGCATCCTTGGACAGTTTACTGGGGGGCGGTATCCGATCTGGCCTAGTCACGGATTTTTTTGGTAAAAGCGGAACAGGAAAATCGCAGCTTTGTTTTAGCCTCTGCGTAAATTGCGCCAGGGAAATTTTTCCCGGTGAAACGATCATCTTCATTGATACGACTGGC
>DASTUU010000204.1:0-2202 GCA_035759485.1 Nitrososphaeraceae archaeon | reverse complement strand
AAGCAACAACAAAACCGACCTCTTTGCAAAGATTGAGTCCAGAGGCTATTCCAAAGTACTCGAAGATATTAGTACCTCACGATGGCTCGGAGATATCAGACAAGGCATTGGCTCATGCTATATATCAGTCAAAGATTTCTGGTGCTGAAATTGTTATTTTAAATGTAGTAGAACATATCGAAAGTAAAGAATCTTCAACTATGACAGCTACTATGAAAGGGGAAGGAGGAAAAGAGTTCGATAAAACCAGAAGAGCGGATTTAGATATCACAGTAGAAGGAGAAGTAAAACAAATGACAGAAGAAAAAATAAGATTATGCAAAGAAGCAGGGGTTACAACTCAAATATCTTATAAAATACAAACAGGAAAACCAGTTGAGGAAATAGTTAAACTGGCAGAGGAGATGAATATTGATTTGATAGTTATGGCAAGTAGCAGAATCATTTCGCCAGTAATGGTTCATGTAAGTGTAACTAGAAAAGTAATGGATGGTACCAAAAAGCCTGTCCTTGTAATATGCTAAAGGAACTCGAACTGCGTCATAGTCTGCAAAAAAGAAAACTCGATAAATAAATTGAATCTCAAGTAAATAGTTATTTATTCTTCAGTTCTTTGATTGACAGCCATTTGACTACTATTGCAGATAAACCACTTAGACGTTCTCACACCTCTGCGAAGGAAAAAGTTTAGCTCTTACGTGTCCTCTTTCTGCTGTCTATAGAATGTAAAAAAATATTGTTAGGAATAGAGCAAAGCAGTCAGTACTAGTCTACTTTGTCTTTGGCTTCTTCAGCGCCTTCTTCCATTCTGTGTCCTGCCTTCTTTGCGCCCCTCTTCATACTTTCGCCGGCGTCTTCTATCTCATCTTTTACCTCAGACATGTAGAACCATAGCACGACATTGAATATAATCATCATCAGTTGAAAATGCTGATAAAAAAGATAGCAAAAGCTAAAGTTTCCCTAGCAACTACTAATAATCCTAGAATAGGATGTTCTGGATTTCATCATACTTCCTTTGATGCTGTTGCAAGTTTTGATTCTCAAGTTTGTTCTACAAAGACTAAGCTTCAAAGGTTTTCTTTCTCATATTTTATAGTTATAAAAGATGAAGGAAATTCCGAACGCTGAACAAGTAGAGGTTAGTAGAGTCCCTAACATCATTCCCCGCACCAAATTTGACTCATTTTTACCACCCAGAATAGAAATCCTACCTGTGGCTATAGAACTAAGGACTCCATGACAAAAGAGATATTGTGAATGATTAACTAGCTGGCTTCATTCTACATGTAAGTAAACAAGTTAGGGCTGCGTGTAGTTGACGAGTTTAAGGTCCTCCTCTTGGATTAGCCCTATTCCAGGTGCGTAGAACTTGTATTCTTTCTCGCTTGGCTCTAGGGGATTAGTCTCTTCAGTTTTTAGGACATTTTGAAAGCTTCTAGCTGGTGTATCTAGTACTTCATTCACACTTACAATTTCTGCTCTATCCTCGGCTACCCCTGGTGCTATTTCTTGGTAGTATTTCATACCAACTTCGACCTTACCTGGCATAATCATGCCTGCTTTAGCGCCGTTTTGACCAGCTAGCCAAGCTCCTTCATGACTCACTATATCACCATCCTCATAAATGTCAACATCTTCTCCAAAGTAAAATGCGTCATCTGTAGGCTTGCATATTGCAAAGTAGTTCCTTGATACTTCAACTAAATTACCTCCTTCACTTTCCTTTTCTTCTACAACTCTAGTCTCAACTCCATCAACTACTTTTGTTTCATCTAAAACAGACATTGTTAGTTGAATCTTCTCACCATCCTCTTCACCTTCTAGAATAGCTTGGTGCCTTGGTTTCAAAATGAAATAGCTGTTCTCTCCACTAGAAGAAAAATCACAATTCTCTAGATCAAACGAATTCATCCATCCTTCTGAAGTTGGGTTAGTTGATAAAGGAGTGGAAGGAGATTTTGGTTGTTGTTCCTGTCCATATGCTTCCATTCCTGTAAGTCTAAACATCCCTCCTCCTATCAGCAGAGCTGCAATCACTACTACACTGGTACTATGGTGTGTCTTCTTCATCATTCGTGTCTATATCTATATTCTAGAAGTATAAGAATCCCTATACTAATAGCTGATATATTAATGGATTCTGTAGTAACATAAATTTCCCCTCCTTTTCCTTTAGGGCTGCCTTATAGATGTGGTAGT
>DASTUU010000203.1:0-19954 GCA_035759485.1 Nitrososphaeraceae archaeon | reverse complement strand
ATATTGATAAATTCTCTTTGCACTTTATCTGCTTGCCGCAATTTCTCGTTTGTTTCATACGAGCACCAAACTAGCTCAAATAATGATTTAAAAGCGTCAACAGTAGGCTTGATGTTTGAGTATATGGCAAAACCAAATGCGTTTGAAAATGTATCGGCTTCAGGATCTCTTACTTCTGCTCTAAACAGTGAATCATCGTTAACTATAAAAATTTTGGTAACAAGGTTGCTGATGTTATTTAGAATTTTGATCTTTGGTGCTTTTTCACGCATCCATCTTACAATTTGGGCGTTACTATCATCAATACAACAAATGATTCTGATATCATGCAGATGCTTATTTTTTGAGGCTTGTATTAAATGTTCTAGGACACCTAACTTGTATTCTCTAATCAATGCCTTTGAGCTTGGCAATAGCAAGAGTGCATTACTCTTGACTGATTTCGCCAAATTGACATAAATCTCTGTAGCCCTCTCTGGATCATTAATAACCTGAAAAAATTCCACTTCTCTCTCCTCTTCAATCTCTCTTATCCTTTGTTCGGCAGGTATTGCTTTGCTCCAAAAAATATTAAAAATATTCTGCTGTTGTTCTACCATTTCCTTTGAATTGCTGTAAATTAGCTTTGGTAGAGGCTGTCCCTCCTTCATTGTGGGAGCTGCTATATACTCTCTCTCACTTACTCCAAAGTTTCCATTCAAATGACGGATATGGCGCACTTCTGCATAGTGCATTAGATCTTTGCAATAACTGAGATTGTCCTTAGTAATGTCAACAATGGATCTTATCTTAACCCCCCTGCTTTTCATGTCCTTATAGGCATCTCCAAACATTGTCAGGGCAATAGATATGGCTGATGAACTGGCACAACCATCGACTTTCTTAGAGACATTTGAGAAGAATTCCCAAGCTTGTCTTGTAGTAACTTCAGGTCCGACCAGCATCTCTGTTCTTTCATATCTATTTCCTTCCCGGTTGCTGCATAAAGTATCTCTTTTCGGTTGAGCGCTCTCGGGCGGCATCAGTCAGCAACATTGTTGTTACGTAAATTATATATGTATTTTGTAGTAATCTCTAGAATTTTGCTTTACTGAGTACCCATTATTGGAGATTCATGATCTCAACGGATTATAAGTTGTAATTTATATAGATGAACATAATCACGAAGTCATCAACCTTTTCCGCTCCCGTGGCCCTTATGTATGCCTCTTATTGCTTCTCTTGATTTTAGAAAAGAGTGATGTAAATTTGTTCTTTTACCTTGAATAGATTCCATTTATACCTAAACGTTGAGTTATAGTAACATGAGCCAAAACATTGAGGATTAAGCTTTTTTCTATAGTGCAATGAATGTATTGTTGTTATTGAGGTTTATTGACCAAAGTCACATAGATGATGCCTCGGCATGATACGATCGACCTATAGGTGCCTGATGTCAAGCTAGTAGTATTATTACTCCAGGAAAAATTAAAGCGAGAAGCTGTAACCAGAATTAATACAATCCATCTAAATAAATGACCAGTATCGTTCTGGGTTCCACCAAACCTGTTTTAATCATAAGGTTGTTAGCTCCTGTTATTTAGCTGATTTCTTTCAGCTAGATAGTGCTCTATCATTGCGTCTGTCATAAATCCTTACAGCTAATCATCAGATAGATTAACAAGAATATGATATTGTTGTCAAAAGTACAATCTATTTCGATCGGGGTAATCCAAGGAAGATAGGAGAACTAGAGGGAGCTACCTAAGAAGGATCTGCGGCTGAGGTCGTGGGTTCGACTTTCAAGTTTACTGTTTAGCCCCCTATTACTGACTGGGTCACATCATCGGTTTGGTCTATTCACTCCATGATTCCACTCAAGATGCGATAAGGAAAATGATTGAAGCAAAGAGACGATACTATTGTGAAACATTTTCGGAATTGGATTGTAGTACAAGTGTCTAACTAGAATACAAGCCCATATATGATATGAAGGCCCTGGTTAGCTGCTGTATTACAGTAGTTAATAGAAAAGCACTCAATGCATATGAATACTAGAACTAAGACATTCACGTTGGCTGCAATGAGAACAGCAGAGCAATAATTGTGGAAATAATTGTATTTAATAGGCGAGGAACAGAAGAAGACAAGACTCCATATCCTTTTCTTCCTAATGCTCCTGACGGCTTATAACAGCAATGAATCACTAGAGATGGAATAGCACCAAATACCATAAATCAATTGAGGATGTAAGAAGACAGCAAATTCAATATCCTTAAATAGTTATATAATAATAATAATATCTCATTTAGGGAAAGAAAATTAAAAATAATTAATTTCTGAGTCCAAAACAGTGAAAAATCTTAGAAACTTTTAATAAAATGCAGGTTTGCTAATACTATCGTGAAAACTACGAGAACAACAACAGCAACTACAATTGCGATAAACGATCGGACCAAAGTGGTCGCATAATGAAACCATACGGATTATCGCTTCATGCTCTAGACCGAGTTTTATTCCCTATTGCCAATAGAAAAGTAACGATTGCTGTTTCGTGGATCTTAATCGCACTGCTAATATTAGATTTGCTCTCATCACGTCAGTCGATTTTAAAGTTTGATGATACTTTGGAAACTCTTTATTTCATATTAACAGTGACGATAGGATGGGGCGTAGCGTCTTGGCTTCTTTTGGGCTATACTAGCAAAATGATTGTGGACATTAGAGCCAAATCTCCATTAATTGCTTTAATGCACTTTGCTGTGACAATAATTCAATTTGCTCTACTGGCAGTATTATTATATGTCATATTTGATAGAAGCTCAGAATTTCTGACACAGTATGTCTTTGCAATTACCACCATTGTAGCAACTGTCATACTAGGAATATTTAGTATTAAATTTTTTTCGTGGTATCATTCAAGCCAGAAAAAATTGGTAGTTTTACTTTATGGTTTAGCTACTATTGGACTTGTCTTTGCAATTGCAACAGATTTTGTGGCAAAAACGTTTATGGTTCAAATAACAGAGGAAAAATCTCCACCGGGAGTAGCCCCTAAAGAAACATTTCCTTTCAAAGATGTTGAGCAAGGAAGAATATTGGCGCAAGATATAGGTGTTGAAACTACTAAAACGTATCTAGTACCAAATGAGTATAAACAATCATATTCCTGGTATACAGGCTTGATACCTAATATTTTTTCTTTCTTCTTTAGATGGGCAGCAGCTGCAGTAACTTTGCGTCAGTATCATCATAAGATGGGCAAAATAACATTTTGGTGTTTGATATCCCTCCCTATGATATTCTATCTGATTGGAAGAGCTCCTGACATCTTTGAACTGCCAGAAGATCTTTGGTATAGAATCGTATATAGAATCGGTTCAAATGGTGGGAATGTCATGTTTGGTATTGCTCTTTTTGTAGCAGCAAGAAATGTACCGCATCCTGTAAAAGATTATCTAACTGTTGCTGGAATAGGCTTTACAATAGTTGGCATTGCCTTTGGAATCATAGGGCTGCAACAGACTTTTGGAGTAGCTGGTCATTCACTTGTGCTATTGTCGGCATATTTATTTACTATAGGTTTGTACTCTACAGCGATTTCCATATCGCAGGACTCGAAATTACGGCAGTCAATTAGAAAATCACTTAACGACCAGCCGAATCTTCTTTCCAGTATTGGAGATGCTCAAATGGAACAGGAAATATTGAAGAAAGTGATGATTACAGCCAAGGAGAATTCAAAAATGATGGAGGCTGAAACTGGAGTCCAGTCATCCTTTGAAGATCAGGATATCAAACGCTATTTGAATCAAGTAATAATAGAATTTGAGAGAGATAAAACAACAAGCAGCAAGAACATCTAGAACATGCTATAATGTATACTTACAGTAGTCTTGATCAGCATGATGATAGTATCCGCGGGAGTTCTTTTTCTATTCTTATAGAAAAGGCGTTGAATCTTAGCTAAGAAAAGAGACAAGCACCTACATGACAGCGTTTTAATTGAACGCAGAACGCTCTGCCGAGTCCGATTTCATAGCTTTTCAGGCTTTCATACCTTCAGATTGCAGACTTTGGAACTGTAGACTTTCCTACAGTTTTCAGAAAGCTACCGACGACGAAGCGGGCTTTACTAGGTCAACCTTTAGAGATTAGCCAACGGACATCTTAAACAAGAGAAGGAGAAAAAGAATAAAATTGGCAGTTTGTTTTTGCTTTTGTTTTTACAACACTGTCAGTGTCTTTGTCGATGAATCTTTTGAGCTGTATATACGCACCGGTAGGATTCACTGTATTGCTAAGGTCGTGGGTTCAAACCCCACCGGGTCCACTTTTTTCCTGTTATGAAACTACGGTATTAGATTGAGCTTGTTTTAGGATATTGTCGGACAACTTTTTCAATTTCATAGTCAGTCGACAGACCTGGTAGCGTCTATATCTGTACTAAATAGAGTTGTTGTCTATCTCTACTTCCGCTGCAATTATAACAGGAACTCCAAATGGTGTAGAAGCTACACCCATAGCAGTGCGAGCATGCTGTCCTACTTCAGGACCATATAACTCCAAAATAAGCTCAGAACAGCCGTTAATCACTGCTGTAGTTTGGATAAAGCCTGGTGCTACGTTTACAAATCCATTGACCATGAGCCATGCTGTCACTCTATCTAGGTTACCAAGCTGTCGTTTTAAAGTGCCTAAAATAGACAAGGTGGCTAGGCGTGCAGCGTGATAGGCTGATTCAGGTGTGACCTCATCGCTGCTGCTACTGCCAACCTTGCCAAGCGGACCTGCGATTGAGCCATCTGGATTCTGAGGTCCGTGTCCTGACAGAAATGCTCTGTTTCCTCGAACACGAATCCATGATGGAGGCATTTTCATGTCTGGACTACCTTTGATGGGTTCAGGAAGACTAAGCTTAAGCGCCTTCAGCTTCTCTTCTACTGCTGATTGAAATTTTTTTGCAGGTATACCGCTACTGTTGTTTTTAGACAATACCTCGGTTAGAGATAATTCAGATTTAACTATGTTTAGATATTGTAGTGCATGAAAACAACGGGCAGCTTAGTACGATTTATAAAATGCAGCATAGAAGGGTCAGTTTAGCTAGTCGCAAAGCGAGAGGCAAGAAGAGAAGAAAAAAGTTTAGACTAACCCCTGCTATGACTGCTTCGCCTTCTCAGTGGTGAGGAGAAGAAATGTTACTAGTGAGAGTCTTATAGATTTTGAAATGGCAACCCACAATAATGATAATCTTTTGAAACAAATAATCGAAGCAGAAAACTCCCATGATGTCGAAAAACTAGTCGCTCTTGTGACAGATGATGTTATCATAGAAGATGTGCCGTTTGTGCAGTTTGGAATGGTCATGAAGTGAAAAGATGGTGTGAGACAAGGTTATGCTGGTTTCATAGAAGCAACTCCAGATTTTAAGATAGAGCCGAAATCTCGGGTAACCACTGATAGGTCATTTGCTTCAGAATGGGTGCTTACCGCTACACAAAAGGGAGACCTTCCCGGTATTCCAGCATCTGGAAAGCACTTCTCTATAAGAGGATGTAGCTTTGGAGAATTTGAGAACAGGAAGTTAAAAGGAAGAAGGGATTATTGGGACTATGCAACATTGGCAAAGCAGCTAGCAGCGGAGAATCCAAAGTAGCATTTACAATTACTTTTGAAAACTGAAAATAATTCAGTTCGGTTTTTTGCTAAAGGATAATTCATCAAAAAAACTAAACAACACTCATAGGCGAATACTCCCTACTTCTGTATACTGCATCCAAACATAGCTGCAAAGTTCTTATTCATACAAAAAACTGACTGAACGACAAAATAGAACGCTTACTGACTGAGGTCGTGGGTTCAAACCCCACCAGGTCCACTTTTATCAATCTAGTAAAATACGGTATTATTTTGAGATTGATTTTGACAATTGTCAGATAAAAAGCTAGTAACACAAATAGAGCTTTATTTCACATTACAAGGTAACCTGAGTACCAGTCAAACTTTGCAGGAGCATTATGAGATATCTCTATTGTAGCTTTACTTCATCTATTTCTTGAGTTCAACTACAACTGAGCTGACATCTTCGTTTCCAACATTTTCTACAGCGTGCGAGAGTCCATCGAGCCAAACTGCTTGACCACGTTTGAGCTCAGCATTCTCGGTTTTACCATTTGGGAAGGTAAACCTGAGTCGTTGGTCATTTAGGCAAATTGCTACACTTTTAGGATGAGAATGCATTTCAGATTTTGCGCCCTGTTTGATTCGGACTTCAAGCACTCGCACTGCGTCATTCTCCAACACGACCTTATAGCTGTCTGGTGCCACTTTAACAGCATCATCATGATGTGTCATAGGCTTTCCTGAATCTTGGTAAAACTTAAGCTTTGCTGAGGTCGTGGGTTTAAATCCTACCAGGTCCATTTTCATCAATCTAGTAAAATACGGCGTTGAATTCAGTCATTAACAAGAAAAAATAATGAGGGGGGAGTTGAGAAGTCTTTCTTATTGACCTGTGCTGTTACTGCCGTTTGTCGCATTGGTAGTGCTGTTGCTACTTGATACCGTTGAATTAACCATGAAGGGATGGTCTACTAACTGTACTTGTGGCGGAAATGACGGCAAATCATCATTGGGAGTCCATGTGATGATTACTTTACCCCATGTTGGAAGCATCTTTGCCATCTCAGCCTGCGCTTGTTCTGGACTTAATTCTGGCATCATTGGGTCTGCTCTGTTTGGTGCAAATTCTTCTCTGTGAGCGTGCCAGTACGGCTTTTCTCTATCTGGAAGAGAGTCATATAGCTGTTGTGTGATTATGTATTCGATACCAATCAGCGTGGCATTTGCTGAATTTGAGTCATAAAGCTGGCATACCATCATTACTCTGTCATTTGGCTTGCAAAAGTGCTCTACTCTGAGGGATGAGTCTTCAAAGATGTGTCTTACCGCGTTCAAGTGACCCTGTGGTAAGTTGTAACCATCAACTGGCTTTGCTGCAGCAGCAGTTGCATTAGTCATTTCTTGCTGCTGTTGAGCTATTGCTGTATTCGATACTGGAACGCTGAACATCAGAGCAGCCACAACCATCATAAGAGCAGCGGTAGCTGCAACGCTGCCAGTCAGGTTTATTTTCCTTCTTGCCCTTGAATTCTTTTTATCCATAGAACTGTCTTTTACAGATGGATGCTGAATAGCATAAAGCGAATTGGATAAAGTCACATAGAATTGCACAATAATACATGATTCTCTATGAAATAACTGAGTCTTGTTTTAGGATGTGCAATGAATAACGGAGCGGGCGGGATATGAACAGTTGAATTCTCTTTATTAGATATACTTTCAGATAAGTAGTAAAGCTCCGCATGAAAGGCTGGTTGAGGTCGTGGGTTCAAATCCCACTAGCTTCATCTTTATCGATCTGGTAAAATACGGCATTGAATCGAGCTGGTTCTAGGAAGTTGTCGGATAAAACTAGTAGCAATGCCAATGCCATATCCTCTCGTGGTCTTACCACCAAACCAAAATCTGCATTTGGTAGTTTGCAGGAAAAAATATTAGAAGCTTTAGCTTTCTGACCTATCTAAACCCCGCTCATTTAACTGTAGTAAGATTCTGTGGTGGAATGATAATTCCGTTAATTAATGGGCAAGGCAAATCAAATCTGTACTCTGAAGTAGAACAGATTGAAAAATTAAATCCTCGTCCAGTTGCTAGATTGTCTATTGTATCATTGATATGGTCACTTAACTCGGATTTTAGAACCTCCTTATAGTATTGAATATCTTCCAACGTCAGATTTACTAAAGCCATGGCTATTACGCTAGTATTTGATGGAATTTGGAAATCAGGGTTTATACAAGTATCAACGAGACAGTTGATTATATCTGAACGCGTAGTGTTACTTCTACCATCACCACTACTGCTACTGCCAGCAGTACTAGCCATTGTTTGACCATACGCATCCGAATATCCAAAAATAATCAATATACTTCCAATGAAGACCATGGACATTATTTTATTGCTAAAAGCAGTAATATACACTAAAAATGTACAGTGAGAGCGCCTTTTTAACGATTTATATATGGAGTCTCATCAAAATTTGAGCAATCTATTTAGTCTATCTAGTCTTATAAATACTGTTGAGCTGAGCCGTCCACTAATAGAAATTTCAGAATTTAAGGTAAACAGGAAATACCAAGTTTTGGTTTGGTCGAGAACTTCGCTGCAGTTCTAGCGGGAGTATTTATTGTACCTATCAAGTTCATCATTGGTAGGATTGGGATGGCGACGGCAATAATGATGATGGTGGTGTTGGTGGTGCCTCTACTACGGAAAATGACCAGAATACCATCACCAGTGCGCTAGAGTAAGAAGAATAAGAGCCATTAATACAATAAATCATTTGGAGCCATTTGAACGGGTCGCAGGTTGTTCAAAAAATTCTCGCCCCATGACCTTGGGTGCATATGCATGACTCTTTCTCTTTTTTTGCATTAGCTCAAACCTTAAAGCTATGATTGAGGTAACAAATTCTCAAATGGAACCGTTCCACCCTTCCATTCCCACTCTGCAAAACGGTTGATACCTTCCTCAGGAGAGTATTCAACTTGACCTATTGCTACCAGGTTGTCAAGGAACGCTAGCTGCCCAGTAGAGTTTGTGCTAAAATACGTAACACTAGTCCCACTTCCTGAGCCATCAGGATTTGTACGAGTGAGCAAAACAAAGGTGATAGTTGCATTTTCTCCTTCTTCTTCTTCTGCTGCACCACCTTCAGTCATTATAACGGCTTGGCCTTGATTAAAGGAAAGTCCGTTAGGTAGAATATTGATTGTGAGGTCACCTGTCTCAGTCGCGTTTATGACACCTGTAGCGTTTGGAGGCAGTATTATTCTGTTGCTCGAATATGATACTACAATATGTGTTTCATTTATTGGGTTCACGTTTGATTCTATATCTTCCCCTTCCCCATATGAGAAAAGATGGCCCAAAAGAGCATTTGAAATATTGCTGTCGGTAGTAGTAGTAGTAGTAGTCGTGCTGCTTACAGTTTCTTCTACTCCTTCCTCTCCCACTGTTGTATTTGTAATTACATCAGTAGTAGCACTTGCAGATTGAGCTAGGAACGAGGCAGCTGTCCCTACAGAAATTCCAGCTAGTGCTATTATTGTCAAAGCGAGACCTAACTCTATAGCACTGAAGGTCCTCATTATATGCCGAGCATCTCAAACGCATATTCCTTTTAATAGATTCTACAGAATTTACCCTAGTTTGACAGTAGTAGCTTTACGAAGGATTTGGGTGAATATCTGTTGGCTCCATCATATTTCTTTATCAACTCAAAAAGGGATTGAGAAAAAGCTAAAGCTAGGATTGAGTTAACATATTGCGTATTATGATGCCAAATAGTAATAGTTATAATTGGAGCTCAACAGATACGCTCATCTAAAGAAAGCTGGCTGAGGTCATAGGTTCAAATCCCACTATGTTCATCTTTATCGATCTGGATAACTATGGCATTAAATTGAGATTGTTTTGATGAGTTGTCGGACAGAATGTTTCGCAATGCTTTGGATAAATGAGTAGAAGGAAGTTTGATGAGATATTGATTGACAATCATACACTTTATCTCCCAGTTTACATTTACATGCAGTACAACTCATAAGGCTCTATCCAATGTTGCTTATGCAGTTATTCTCATTGCTACAAGCACAGTGGGTTGATTTTGCATTTCTTGAGTTTTCCCTATTGAGTCTCTATTCCTCTATTATTTTTACTCGACTGTTAGATGATATGTTGCTTGTGTCTTAAAGTCCCACTTCCCAAAGATATTTGCCCATGCTATTTTCCAACCACTGTTATATCATATCCTTGGCTTTCAAGTATTGCAGTCTTGTGAAATTCTAATTGATCTACCTGAATTGTAGAAGGAGAAATTGAGCTGCATTCTCTGTATTTGACGACCAGAATCATATTCGCTTTTTCCTTACACTACCGTCGATTAGATAGAACTCTGAATATCTACAGTTCCTGCAAGAGATAAATTTGAAGACAAAGTCCGCGTCTTGATCCTCAATAGCCACTTTTGACTTGTCTGTGTCTCTTGAAGTCAAGGGCATAGATAATAGTGAAGGGTGCTCTATCATGTCCCCTAACATGCATTTTGGGCATTTGCTGCTCTTATTAGTTGCCATTGCGCTTATTCATCAGACCTTGTAGCGTCACCTGCTGGCGCCTCTCCCCCTTCTTTTATATTCGCTTCAAACTTATCCATTCTCTTTTTGATGTCTTTATTCGTATCTGAATCTTGTTCCTCGATCGGATTATCTCTCGCAGTTTTATTAGTTCCGTAGTCTTTCTCCACCCTATTAGTAAATCGAGAAAGTAGTTTAATGTTACAATAATTGATGCTTTTCACACTTTTTAATTCGGAAAATTGAAGAAGAGGATGTCTTTTCACCCCTCAAGGCAAATGAACCTCCGCCATTAACTACCACATAACTGATATGATTGAAGTTAGAAAGCGAGATTTGTAGATTCAGAACTTTTTTCTTAGATGTCTAGTCCCTAGTTTTTATTAATGACAGCCAACACAGATGATGACGATCCTGACTAGCTGAAATATCATGTGTAAATTTAACTCTCTATATAATCCATAAGATCAACTTACATTTTTTATCATCCTATGTAATTCATTTTCGCATTCAAAAGCTGTTAAAATGTACGATTCAGTAGATAGTAGTCAAGAAAACTGTTGCTGAGGTCATGGGTTCAAATCCCACCCAGTCTACTTTTTCCTGTTGTACAAGTACGGCATTGTTTTGAGCTTGTTTTTGAGTAGCTGTAGGACAAATTCAGCAGCAATGCCAATGCCGTATCCCTAGATTTGTCGACTTAAATGTTAAGAAAAAATAAAAGATTTACAACTTTTTGTCGACAAACGGCTCCTTGGTAGGCAAACAAAAAACGCGTCAACAAAATCCAATTCATTGTTAGTTGTATAAACTTCTCACAATTTTTCATAAGCGTCTATTAGCTGCTAATTTTACATCCATAGTATACCATAAGTTGTTGAGCAAAAGGCAATGGGAAGATAGAAGCAGAAGCGAAATAGCAAGCCAGATTTTAGAGACTGCAAAAAATGGCAGCGACTATAGCAGTAATGGCGGAGGCGGTGCTACAAAGACTAGGATGATGTACAACACTTTTCTTAGCCACGACCAATTGAAAGAATTTATCACAGTTCTGATTGAAAGCGACCTGCTCAGCTATGACTCAACAATGCACAAATTCAAGACCACTGAAATAGGGATTACTTTTCTTCAAGCCTACAAGCAGATAGACCACATGCTAAAGGAACAACAAATTTAGAGGAAGCACTTAGATGTATTGAAATTACCAGATAATCCAATTTTTGATTGAATTCTATATTTTCTCAATACTTTGCTTGAGGGTATGGGTAAGGGACAGTCGAAAAAGAAACACAATGGACCGGGTGGGATTTGAATAATCTTCTTTCCAATAACTGCTGATGGGACTAGAATAGAGACTGTGCTGGCTGAGGTCGTGGGTTCAAATAATCCCACACCCGGTCCATTTCTTCCTACTATGGAATTACGATATTGAATTAAGCTTGTTTTTAACGATTGTCGGACAATACCAGAAGCAATAGCATTTCTCACAGAATTACTCGCACCTCTCTTTATAGGATAATCATATTGGCAATCATTTTTGGTGTGGGATAGTGAAGATACTGTAGAGTCTAGGAGATGCTAATAAATCACATTGAATTTTACTTTGATTTATTTTCACAAAGTAGAGATTCCTTACTATATATACATAGCTTAACTAAAGACTATAACTGTTAAAAGCCACGATTCTTGTTCGATTTCTTGTGCTATCAAAGAACGAGGAGAACAATAAAGCTGTACTTGCAATCTTGGTGCTTATGCTGCTTTCATTAAGCGTAGCGTCATCGATTGCTATAAGTGCACCACATTATGCAAGCGCACAAGGAGTTACAGGACAAGGTGGCGGTTATGCAACTAATGCCACCATGACAAGCACAGGCAATGCAACTAATGCCACCATGACAAGCACAGGCAATGCAACTAATGCCACTGCCACTGGCGTCAGTGGTGGTAATGCAGCTACCAGCGTTTCCATAGTCCCAGGCTCTTCAAGCTTGACTGATACTGCATTTCAACCAAATCCAGTTCAAGTTAGCGTTGGCAATACAGTAACATGGACAAATAATGACTCACAACCTCATACAGTTACGTCAGGCAGCAACGGACAGCCAGATAACAAGTTCAATTCCTCACCGAACTTTAGTCCCTTGCTAAATCCAGGACAGACATTTAGCTTTACATTTACACAAGCAGGCGACTATCCCTATTTCTGTATGCTACATCCAAACATGGTTGGAACAGTCAACGTGAGCTAACTTCACTTTTTAACCTTTTTAATTTTTTAGTCATAGACTATACCTTGTAGGGTAGTCATCAGCATTAGGTACTGATGGAGGTCGTGGGTTCAAATCCCACCCAGTCCATTTCTTCCTGCTATGGAAACACGGTATTAAATTGAAATTCTTTTGAGTAATTGTCGATGCAATTCAAAGAATGATACCCATAGCAGAGGTGGAGGAAGAAATAGTCCAGTCATAAGAGACGCCTAGAATTAGAAATTAAGATTCTTCAGAGTGCTCCTAGGGATGTAGACAAGCTGGAGCAGCTTTCGCAAGAAAAAGAAAGGGCAAAGGAAGAAGCAATGCACATAGAGGACACTCAGAGATTAGTTACAGAGATTGAAATGCTCAAGGTTGTATTGTATTTGGTGAGGGGGGAGTAGCAAAGGAAGACAAAATTATTAGTCTTCCTCCTCTATAAAGCTAGTTTGAAAGCTTTTATATCATCTTTACCGTCAAGCACGAAAAAAAGAAAGAAAAAAAGAGGGAAGAAGTTTGTGTGTCCTCGACTAACAGTTGTTTTTAGGAGCAATCTCCACTGTCTAATGAACCAGTTGCAGTACTTTCACGGTCTGCGCCCACATTGAGTTGACAGTTGCCCTGTTCTTGGTTAGTATTGCATGAAGTAGAGGCGGTGCTACCAAGTATAGCGGTAGCAGGACAAGTATTGGCGGAGGTTTCGGTGTTCAGATTGAAGTTAAGTTGGGGGCCGACTTGTGCAAATGCTGCTGGAGTAACTGCACCCAACAGAGACATTGCTGCTATTAAGGCTGCTGTTCTTTTCGTAGCTATCATAGGTACTTATTGAGAAATCTCATATCTCTTATTAGACATTCTCTGAATTATTATCAACATGTAGAATAGAAGTCATTTATGTTTAAATCAGCATGAATGAGAAATTTGAATCCTTATTAACTCTTAGAAAATGCGGTCAACTCATGCATATACATGTTTATCAGTTGTTCTGTGTTATTTGCTAGATCAGTAATTCCAACACATCCATCACATATCAAGTCTGTAGCAGCTCTGGTGGCTTCTGCTAATTGCTCTGGTGCTAATATTGCTAAAGCCATAATGTAGCCGAAAGATACAATAGCAGCAACACCTGCTACTATTGCAAAAACAATTGTTCGAGTCGGTTTAGCTGTTGAAAATATTTCTCTCCTTTTTAGAAATGTCATTACTTTTCGAAAGATATATTTTAGTACATTACCTGGTGCGTTGTAAAGAAAAAGCGTTTAAAAAATATAGATATATTGAGAGAGGCTAAAAACACACAGACTGTAAAAAGAATCTGCTGGTAGTCTTGGGTTCAAATAATAATCCTCCACCCAGTCCTTTCTTTCTGCTATGAACTACGGCATTAGATTGAGCTTGTTCTAGGATGTTGTCAGACAAAACTGCTAGCGATATCCCTGAGTGTCTTATTCTCAAAAGTCTCTGACTAAGTGATGAATAATTACTGGTAGGAAGTAAGCATTAAGGGCAAGAAATGCTATGAGGAGCTTTGCGGCATCTTGACCTTATACTCTATCTTTCATCCAATCTCGATTCTCCAAGTATTCGATAAGCCTCATCATTTCCTATATTCTCACCTGACCGCCAACCTCATTTTTGCATGCTTCATAATGCTGTAGCAATGCTCTATCTTCATCATTTGAAATGCTTTGCTTGTGCTCTATCAAGTCAAAGAATATGTCTTCCTTTCCTGTATGGTCGTCAATAAATACAACATAGGACTTGAGAAATCTGGCTATTGGCTCTTTTTTTCTCCTCTCCATTTCTGTTCTATCTTGTTCTTGTATTGAATTTGTGTTTGCTGCTGTCAAATTAGAATAAGAAGAAGATTTCTTTAGTAATTGAATCTCTCGCCTTAGCATATTTGCTATTCGCCTTCCAAGTTCATGTTCAATTAGGAATTTGCGAATGTCTTCTGAATAGCCATCCTTGCTCTTTGTGACTGGAAAGTAAGCCTTTTCTTCCTTGCCATGATGAAATGCATCGATGAACTCCTCTATAACCACAGAAAGTATTTCAATGTCCTCGATTGGTATGTCCTCATCATCACCACCAGCGTAAAGCTTGTCTGAGCATCGTTGTGCTATTGCTCCGACTCTTCTGACTGTGAGATGGTCATGCTTTAGGTCTGCAGTGGAGCTTCTTTTAATACTGTTCTCATCGCTCAATACGATTCTTGCAGCAATATCTTAGCGCATTCAACACATATCTCATTTTCTCTTCTCGCTGTCTGAATAATCTATTGTTTCAGCGACATTTAATTTTTCACCAGGAAACTGGATTTGCAAGTCACTGTGAACGATAAAGACTTAATTCATAAATCTTCAGCTCTCAACCTTGTGAAACCCTGCTTGCTGAGGTCATGAGTTCAAATAATAATCCCACCCAGTCCATTTTTTACTAATCAAGTACTCTACTGCAGCAAAATAAGCCTGTTTTGGATATTCTTCACATCGGATAAACCAGATCTAACGGTTAAAAGTTCATCTCTATTATACTGCAGCAAAAGCAAATCGGTTTCAGATGTTGTTTTTGCATATCACGATTTTGCTATGTCTAGGAGACGGTTTATCAAATCATGAACTGTAATTGGCTTTTTGAGGTAACACTTTACTATCTCCAAAAATGGAAATGTAGTCTTGAACTCTTCGAGGTACTCATCGAAGGCAGTCAGAAAACACACCTTTACTTTATTATCAACGTCTCTGATTTTATGATATAGTTGAAAGCCATTCATTCCAGGCATTCTAATATCTAGAATCAGTAGGTCATACGTTCCAGGTTGGAACTTTGATAGAGCCTCAAGAGGATCATTAAACGTCGTTACAATGAATTCATTCCTTTCAAGCCCAAGCTTGAAAATTGCTGTGATATCTTGCTCGTCGTCAACAATCATCACTCTGTATTTCTTTATCTGCACGGAAGTATGAAGCGTATCTTTTTTGAAATCATTTCCAGCTGTCATGCTATACTGTGTGCACGAAATCTCGCACGACTGCTTAATAAAGTGACTGGAAAGTCATTACTGTTCTTTAACAATATAGTTATTCAAATGGGATTTATAGATTTCCTCCTTTCGAGTGGCATCAAGTGCTTCTACATCTTTTTTATGGTAGCAACACAAAATTGAAGACTTTGAACTTCTGCAAGTGATATTGAATGTTCTCTCATATTCTAGCAACTCTTGCTCCATACCATGATGTCGAAATGCACCCATGTCTATTACGACATCGATTCCATTTCTGCCAGACCTTATGGCAAGAATTCCCAGGGTTTTGAAATATTGCAAAAAACTATCAAAAGTCGGTTTGAAAATGATCTCGTTGGCATCTAGGATAATCAGCGATCTGTCTGCTTCATGGAGCTTAACTCCTATATCTAATTCCTTAAGCGCATACCCCACTGAAACCTTTGTTTCATAATGATATAGGATGATTACAGCGTTGTTTCGTAATTGAAGGCTTCTCTTTGTATGGGAAGAATATATTTCGCGCAGAGAATTAAGGTCTGAATATACAAGCATATTATGTTCTCCAAATTGCATCTTCGAGATATGTGAGCTAATCCTTAACGAGTCCTCTTGGATTAGTCTATTGTCAGACACTTTTCTTAAGTGAAAGATGACATCTGGGTATATCAATCTAGATGTGGATTTTTCTTGAGCCTATTGGAAGGGAGATTAGTCATCACCGAAAAGAAAAGATAGAAAGCATACCTTTTGGATTTAAACAAGCTTTATTCCTTGACAATAATAATTTCGACAATTAACGAAAGCATGAGGTCATGAGTTCAAATAATAATCCCAAGCAGCTCATTTCTTCCTGCTGGTTTAGCATCGACTTTTCACATTCATCCCCAACAAGTGAAGTCTTTTACTCTATCAAGATCGATTTGAAGTGATGGTCAAAGAGTATCTGCTGCTGAGTCTTGTTTAACTTCTCAAAATCCTTTGAATGATAACAACAAACTGTTTTCATCATGTCTTGATATTTTCGTGGGCACCATAGTTCATACTGCATTAGCTCATCAATTTTCTCAAAGCTTAAAAATGATCCTAGGTCGCCAAACCAGGTAACTCCCTTTCTACCTTCCTTTTTTACGCGTGAGATGAGGCTCATAGCAAGCTTCCATAAGCCTCTAGAGTCTGTTTGCTGATATCCTCGTTGAGCATCAACAATAAAGAGAGTGCCTTGGTTCAAATATCTCTCAACGTTAATGCCACTTAATCGTAGAGTATGCTTGACATCATATATAGCATCATACTGAGTTCCTATCACAATGATTTCATTTTCTGGTAGAAATGCACTTGAGTATTGACTATAAATTTCACGAAATGCTCTAAATTCATTGTAGATTAGTAGATTGTGACTGCCTGGCTCAATCAGTTTTTTCTCAGTAACCATCATTTTAGCTATCTTCTGAGAAGTTCCCTTCACCAGCATCTGGCGGCTACTATGATGATAATTGTTCTCTTGCCTCATTGACTTCATGTAGTTTTCCTCTCCATCATTGTCCTATTGTGATGTTGTTGCAAAGCCATGATGATAGAATTGTCAAGTTGGTCAATCTTGTCTTTAGTGTAAGCACACATAGTAGTGATCGGCAGTTCAAAGTGCTTTTCTAATGATGATTCCCAAGCTACAAGTTGATGTCCCATGCCTTTACTAAGAAATGGGTTCATATCTCCAACCAATCTGAAGCCTTTTCTTCCCCTATCAAGAGCTTTTCGTACCATCTTTGTCATCATGGTTTTACTTCTCTTGATGTCAAACTTATCCTCGATCAGATGCCATTCATGAAATGTCATCAGGGTAATCCTGCCGTTCGTTTCTAAACTCCTGACATCTACTTTCCATTCCTTGACGATTTTCTCGCGGATTGCTATTTTTGGCAATTCGTCAGTCCCTAGTAATATGTCCTCATCATTTTCCAACAAGCCTATTTTCAAAAACTGCAATGACTGCTCAATCAATTGCTGAGATGTTTCAAAAACAATAAGGAAATGTTCTCCGCTTACGGCTCTCGCGAGTGCAGATATTCTCAGAAAAGGTGCTATTTCTCTTAGTAGATCGTTGACTGATACTGGCTTTTTGATGATCGCTTTTACTTTCTGTAGAGAGGGAAACATTATTTGAAACTCGCTTGGGTGTACTTCAAAAGCAGAAAGGAAGCAAGCAGTAATTGTCGGATCAAGTTTCTTCATTCCACGGTATAGCTGAAATCCATTCAAACCAGGCATCCTAATGTCTAGAATTGCAAGGTCATATAGATTCGGCTTAAAGGCTTCGAGGGCCTCCTGTGGAGAGCTGTAGCCGTCGACCTGAAAACCATTAACTTCTAGTCCTTGCTTCAGAACATGAACAATATCCGAGTCGTCGTCGACTAAAATGATCCTATATCTTTGTTGCTGATGGTATTTTCCCATAGCATTAGTAGCAGATTTTCTGTGTGATGCGGAGTAAGCTTTCATTTTATTATCTTTCTTTAGATATTATTTGCTTTTTTCCTAATTAACGCTGTGCATGTATAATTATGATGGTTATTGCAGAAAATGGAGCAAACAATATCAAAAGCACTCAAGTAGCCACTACCATGACTATGGTGAGGAGTAGCAAAAACCTTCACAGGTTTTCTTTTCATCGAGTGAAAGAGATGAACCCCTTCATAATGAGGTCGTGAATTCAAATCACGTTTTCAGCCATTATGGAGATTATTATTAGTCACGTATATAGTAGGACTGATATCACAATTTCGAGTTTCTAACTCCAACGTGGAAATCGTCTAGTTGATTTATTAAAACCTCTATCTCATGCCTGAGTCATGACTGTAATATACAAGAACTTGTCATTTACCATATTGGCTGTGACTGCAATGTCATTGCTCATATTTGGTATCGTACAGAACGCAAGCGCAACTAGCTCTGAAACTCGTATGCTAGCCGATCTCAATCCGCCTACAAATGTAGGAGGGATAGCGGACGGCAGAGCTGATTACAGAGAAAGAGGTAACTCTATGAGACTTAATGTGGAGGTTGAAGATGTATCTCCTAACAGTGATTTCGCCATCGAAATATCGGGAAATACTCTAGGAACAATTACAACAAATAGCTTTGGGACAGCTGAATTAGAACTAAACACCAATGACGGTCAGGTTGTTCCAAAGATACTGAGAGGAGACCTGGTTCAAATCTTCCAAGGAACAGAGCTAGTGCTGAGTGGCAGCTTTGATGGCGACGGCAATATCGAGAACAGTGGTCAAGCTCTGGTTACACCTAACCAGAATTCTGTCATGCAAGGAGGCAACTCTAGCGCTAATTTATTCATGGTTCCGTCTAGCAATATCACACTGCAGGGTGCACCGGTGACTATTACAAACAGCAGCGGCAACAATACTACAATTCAGAATCTCCAACAACAAATAGTTGCTTTGCAGCAGAGGGTAGACGCACTTCAGCAGGCTCTGATGGCTTTGCAGCAAGCTGCACCACAGGAGGGAAACGTCACTATCTCATCTGGTAGTAATAATAATAATAATAATAACACTGCTGCATCGCCAATACAAGAGGAACGACAATAACAATCACCATCACCGTCACTACTGGTATCACTACTACCACTATAACAGCCACAATTGCATCAACAGCAGGGATCACAACAGAATTAATGAGTCTCGATAGTCCCACACACTTCAATCCTGACTGATAATGTTGTAGATTCAAACCAAATGCAATTCAAGTTCAAGTGGGTGATATAGTAACATGAACAAATGATGATCTCGAATCAGACATCAAACATGGTTGTAACAGGTCCGCGTGATGAGCTGACTTTCATCTTTCTTTTTGTAACGGCTACGATGAGCAAGACTTGCCATAGTTACCTTAGCTGGATTTCTTAAAACTTCGCTTTAAGGTAGGGCTACGGAGCATGAAAAAGAACGAAGCGGGTAGGATTTGAACAATAAGTTCTTGTTCCAAAGCTATGTCCTTCTAGATAACAGCTAGAGAGCTGGCTTTGCACGGAGCTGAGGTCGTGGGTTCAAATCCCACCAGGTTCATCTTTATCGATCTGGATAACTACGGCATTAAATTGAGCTCTTTTTGATAGTGTCCGACGTCCTGTCAGACATTTTTTGAAATAATATGCAAAAATGCAATCTTGCAATAGATCGAAGCCAAATCAGAGCAGATTAAGGGCACTTGTTAACGCGGGCGCTCGATATTGTTGAGCTCATTGGTCTTTGGGCATACCCATGCAAAAACTAGTACGTTCTACTAGTTGGTGGGTTCTGACCACTGCACACACAGCACACATAGAGAGAAACAGAATTTTTTACTTTATTGCCGCGAGACCTTTCTTTAGGTCTTCAAAGTTCATTGTTGGAAAGAATTCCACGCTTGCACCCATCTGAAAGAATGGTTCTGCAATAACTGGCATCATATCTACAGATTGCATATCTAAAATGAAAATGACATTTCTATTGCCA
>DASTUU010000202.1:0-1313 GCA_035759485.1 Nitrososphaeraceae archaeon | reverse complement strand
GCAAAGGGCAAATTAAGGCTAAACCCTCTAGCATCAGCTATGTTTTTTTGAGCTGCCAAAGTATTTTGAACTGTGCTTTTGATAGCCTGTATGTAATCAAGTTGAAGATTGGATATAGATTGTGAATACTGAGGTTGAGCTTTTGCTACTTCATCTACCACCCTCGTAATGCTTTGATTTATTGCGTCATATAGATTATCAGATGCATGGGATTTAGTTGATTGTGAGTTGTTGTCCTTAGACATGATCCTTATTAGATCTTCTAATATGGTATATATACCTTTGGTGATAAAAGGTATCTACTACCATAATAAGGCACGAGGCTTGTCAGAGTGGTGTTCTTGTCAAAAGATTTCTCTTGGTGGCATAGTATGGCATTTGAAGGTATAATATACCATAGTTTTATATGCCATGACTGCGAGTAATGCTATATGTCAACAGCAAGAAAAGATCGCAAGGAAGATGATACAACATCACCATCTCCATCACAACTACAGAAAGAACAACAGCAAGCTGTCAACAAGGCATTAGATGAAACAAAAGATGAGATTAAAGTAGCAACTAGAGAAGCAGCAAAAGAGATACCCCAATATACACAAAAACTGGGTGACCTACAAGAACAAACCATTCAAACTACAAGAGAAATTGCAGATAACTACATAGAATCACAAAAAGAGATAATAAGTATATATCAATCAGTATGGACTCCGTTTGTAGAGAATGCAAATAGTAGATTCTGGAATTATTGGTCTATATCTCCAAAAGGATTGGCTGAGACATATGGAAATGTAGTTAGCAGCTTTGCAGACAATGTAATTGCAGCTACAAGACTAACAAATAATACAATCTCAGCAAATATGGATCTATTCAGTACAGCACTGCAGCAGACAAAAGATAATTCAAGGGAGTTTTCCAGACTAGAAGTAAATGCGGCTAAGGTGTTTCATGAAGCTACAAATGATGTGGCTAATACTGGGTTCTCAACAACAGAAACTGTTCCATCTTCAAGGCTAAGAAGGTAAAGTTAGTAAACAAAAACGGAGAATAAATCCGTACACACCACTTTTTATTGGTGGATGATATTAAGTATATTTTTCCAAAATATTCTCCAGACGAAATATCTTATGTTGGAAATTTCGCATATAACGTGATGGTAATAGAGGATAGAAGTATGTGATAAGTCTCTTTGGGAAGACAAAAACATACCGGGGGTTTTGTTATTTTCCCAATATAGTGAGAAAATTCTCTTAGAAGAGCAGCATTTCTATGATTAGGAACTAAATCAATTTTTCTGACTGTAGTAGATAGCTTTA
>DASTUU010000201.1:0-1134 GCA_035759485.1 Nitrososphaeraceae archaeon | reverse complement strand
GCAGCTGCCTGTTCAATATCATTATATTTGTATTGTCCAGCTCGGGTCTCCGCAGCAATCACTCCATAGCGATGAACTTTGACAAAATTGCCATAAGGGAACTTATATCGTCTTTTGGTCTCTTCTTTTTCATCCGTGTCGACTCCCAACAATAGCTACAATATCATGTTTGCCAAGAGTATAACGTACACTAACAAATTTTCCACCGACTTTTTCCATAGTGGCTTTCTTGTACCTTGATCTGTAAAACGGGAGAGAAGTTGGTTATCGGAACAGATAAGGTCAGATGGACAGTAGGTAAATAAGTAAATAATGACAACGACAATGACACTACGCTACGACGATCGTACCTTTCATGCCATGCGCTGAATGGATTGTGCAATGATATTCAAAAACTCCCTTATCATTAAAATCATATTTCCATGAACCATGTGGCTGTATAAAGCCACTATCTATTGTTATATTCTGCTGGGGTTGTGAGCTTGTAGTTTTTCTGTATGCGCCAACCACGTTATGAGGAAGATTAGAATCATTGCGCCATTTTATTTCTGAGCCAGGCTTTATCTGAACGATATCAGGCATAAACATGTTGACTCCGGCATATATGAGATCTGGCTGCAAGGTCTTTCTCATAACTCTCTCGGGCTCTTCTGATATTTTGGAAACTGTGCGTTTATTCAAATCTACAATGACGTTCCAGATCCTCTGGTGCGATTCTCCTATTTGGTTTCTGATCTCATTGAAATCTACTGTGTCAGGGTACAACTTACCATCAATGTATTGCCAATTAGCTGTAAGTACGATCTGCCCCACAGGATATTTGTAACTAGCTTGTCTAGTACTGCTGCTATTATTTTGATAGTCTAGAATGACAGTAGGTTGGATTGCCGCTATTGTCGCTGCTTTGTCTTTTTGTTCCCTGATTATCTGCTTTACCCTATTGTCATTTTCGGCTATATGTAAAGCTTCTTCTGCAACATCATTTAGAGCATATATGTAAGTGTTATTCCCAGGACTAGGTGTTTTTAATATTCTAAAGTCGGTCTTAATTGGTGTTTCAGATAAAGGATTAAACTTCATAGCCTGTTGTTCAGGCAAGAGATTGAAAACAATCAAAACCCCTCCGACTATCAA
>DASTUU010000200.1:0-4807 GCA_035759485.1 Nitrososphaeraceae archaeon | reverse complement strand
TGGCACAACTTGGAAAGCGATGGGTGCAATGGCTCAACAAACATGGGGTAAGTTCTAAGATCTATTATCTCAACAGCAATACAACACCAAGCAAGGAAGCTCCTGAGGGCGTAGAAAGCATTGCAAAGATCCTTTCTATTAGTGACGATGAGATGCTTGGTGTGTCCTTGCAATTTTATAGAGACCAAGCTCACGCAGATGAAGTCTATTCAAAGATGATGCAAGACGAAGTTTGTGGTGCAATTGGCAAGGAGTTCAATGGTCTAGTCACCCAGGGAAAAAACATGATCACAGATGGATTCAGCCGCCTTAGGATGGAGTAGGAGTCATAGCAACTTCAGTTGCTGGTAGTCCTGTAGATCTTATCCCTTCTCTTTCTACATCTCTCTCTTTGTTGAGTCAAACAAACTTGAAAGCTTGTCAAAAATTTTTCTTTTCCTTCCTAAGAGAACGATCCGTGAAAGCCCTACATTCTACTACATGCATGCCGACATTACGGATCAATTATGAACAGTAGTGAAGTGCTGATGTTTAAGGTTGATTTCGAAGATATGGATGACTCTTTCCATAAGCAGCCAATCTAGAGAACGGCGAGTATGCACTCAGAAGATGATGACTTTCCCATTACGCTACCTGCGGTCAGAGTATACAAGAGAAAAATGAGCGTGAGCTAGCAGAACTCTCTTCAAATGCCCGGGAAGCAAAATCTGCATTGGATGCACATGCAAAACACACAGGAAGATTGTTCAGAGGAATCCGCGGACATATTATTTAATAAGGTCACTGATTTTACAAGAAAGTCATTTGAATGATAGAAGGGGAGATTCTTTCAGTCTTCTTAGATCCGTTAATTGGTATGATACATCTGTCAATTTTCTAAAAAAATTGAAAAAGTATATGAATACACAAAACGGTTCTTTTAGACATCGTGGCTTTTCTCACAATAATAATAATGAGAGGAGCCCAAGCCTTTGGTAGGCAGAGAGAGAGCTAGCATAATGCAGAGTGCCAAGGAGTCAGCTATAGGATGGTCAGTTATTCTCGCAGGATGTCTTGCTATAATCTTGACAGTGACCACCTACACGCTAGAACCCATTGTTCCGACGTCATATCTTCGATATTTCCAAGTCGCCGAGGTGGCTGTAGTAGGCTTCAATACAAATAATCAGTAAAATTTCTTACAGAGTGACGCTAACATATTCTGAACAGACAGCCAAATCCATAAGAAGTCTCATAAGAGTTACTGGTGCTATAATTGTGATTGCCTTTGGAATATCTTATCTGAGCCAAGATCCTATTTTTGCAGCATCAATCAGTACTATTTCTGGGATTGTAATTGGTTTTGCCGCTTCAAACTTGATTGGAAATGTTATTGCAGGGATATATCTGGCAGTAACACGACCATTTAGAATTGGTGATAGAATCAAGATATTCAATGAGGATGGAAGAGTAGGCGATATTGGACTTATTTACACTAGACTTCTACTTGATAATGGAGACCAAATGTTAGCATCTAATTCATCAATGGTGACCACCAACATAATATTAAGAAAAACAGAAAATAGCAAGTGATTACTACAGCAGCAACAGCAGCAGCACTTGCTGAAACCAATTTAGGCCACAAGCAGCTATGGGATTAGCATCACATTATCCGTTTCCATACGTGTATCTGCATGCCCTACCGGCACATAGTATACATCTACTGTATATATTTAGGAGGTACATGAGAGCTATGCGCGCTTTTTGTCACATTGAAAATGGTGGCCTCGTCTGCCCTCTTCCATCATGGGGTTAAGCGATAGAATCTCCATAGGGGATTATCTATCGAAAGCACATCGACTCTTGAAAATCCTGCTTTCTTGGCATAGCTTTCCAATTTTGATGCGGGCATTACAGCCCCAGTTGCAGCTGAATCTGGGTATACCATTGCCTGAGGCAAACAATGTAGGACACTGAAGTTGTAGAAAAGTTGCCCTAGAAAGCTTCCTTTGTTCTCCTCTATTGTTTCGCCTACAAGTTCATCTGCGACCAACACTACACCGTCTGGAGCAACTATATCGTGCATCTCTTTGAGGGCCTTTACAGGATAGGGCATGTCATGAATACATTCAAAAGCAGTGACCAAATCGAATTTCTTTTCTGCCCCATATTTAACACGAAATTCTTCAATCGGAGAAAGATAGAATGTAATCTGTTTTGAGATGCCTGCTTGGTTTGCGTTTCGCTGAGCCTCTTCAATTGACATAGGGTCTACATCTATCGCATCAATTCTTATTTTTGGAAAGCCTCGAGCAAGTGCAATGCTTGACCATCCTGTTCCGCAACCTATATCCGCCACCCGCCCGCCTTGCTGTTTTAGACGTCTTTCAACATCAGGCATAGCGGGGATCCATTTCTCTAAATACCAGTTTACAAACATTGGCCTATTTCCCACACCGATGGCGTCAATGGTATCTTTACCATATGCTTCAAATGGAACACCACCACCAGTTCGAAATGCTTCAATGAGCTTGTCAAGTACAGCTGCAAAGGAAGGGACATAACACACAAACGGAATTACGTAGGACAGATTGTCTTGATCTAGTAAGACGACAGAATGCTCATCTGGCAGAATAAAACGTCCTGTTTTAGAGTCGTAATCAAGATATTTCCCTACCGCCATGCATTCGAGCCACTCCTTAATATAGCGTTCAGATAAGCCAGTTACCTTGGCAAGCTCTGTTGGCGTAACTGAGCTTCCTGCTGCCTCAGATATAGCCTTAAAGAGACTGAGCTTGTGGCCAAGATATAGATTTAGACAACTAAATGCAGCATTCGTTTCATTTACTATGCGCTCTGAGAAATTGTTAATCTTATTCTGGTCAAGATCAACCATGGACTTAGCTCACATTTGAGAGATTATTTCAAGTTATCTCTCTCTCAAACGAAAATAACTTCTGGCGAGAAGAATTTGTGATACTTTTCTGAGTCATGTTTAGACGATAACTAGCGGAATCGATTGATGATTGATTAACACTTCTTCATCATGAAGCTTAACCAATTCTGCCATGTTGTGACTACATTTCTGCTACCTGACGCTCTAATTCTTGCTTTCTTACAATTTCGTGCTCATATGCACTGTGAGATAGTCGTCATTTTAAATAGAGGACAGTAGTGTTTCAGGCGCCCAATCATGTAACTAAAGGAGATATGTATACATCATCGAACTGCACATATGCGTCCTCTGTATACAACCCGATATTACCTAAACCTATTATCGGCGCATCGTCGTAGTAATTGACGACTCTTTGCCATGATCCATCATCCACCATTTTCAACCATATTTCAATGTGATTACCGGACATTTTGATACGCCAGGTGTTCCATTCACCTATTTTCAATTTTGGTTCGTTTGCAGTATAAAGAAATATCTGCTCCTCAGCCTGATTTTCGTTTTGCTTCTTGCCAAGTTCAACGCCATTAGGTTTGAAGATAAAATAATAATGATGCCAATCATCTTGATAACGCCACATTATCCAAGCCACCTCCCATGGATTTGGTGGAGAATTCTCCCTCAATTGCTGATTTGTCTTAATTTTTAGACAAATTTCCATATCATCATAGGACTCAGTTGTCAGAGTTAGTGCAGAGTATGTTTCATTGGGATTTTTTGAAGTTTTTGGCTTCTCATAGAAGACTGTATTATTGTTATTGCTGTTATTATTAACCAACGGCGTAATTGATGATGTTATACCATCTGTACCAGATGCGCCAAAGCCGCTGTATCTATTAAACCATTTTCCGTTTGGAGATGTTTGATTGTCTGTTATTGTATATGTATCACCTTCAAAGTTATCATAGAGATGAAAAGCCTGTACTGACTTCTGGAAGGACAAAGTTGTCGATGCAAGCAAGAGAAAAACTATCAATATTATTGTTACTATTTTCAGAATCAACTAATTTGGAAGATCCCCTTTAACAAATAGCTCGCTTCAGAATATTAGTCTTTACGATATAGTCGCTGTAGTGCATAGATCAAGTTTTGGCACCAAGCTAACGAAAAATTATGGTTTCATATATACAGAAACCATTCAGTAGAAGACGGCATTATGAAAACGAGCCACGATCAAAATTTAGGGCTATTGCAGAAATAAGTTATTACTTCTAAACCTTAACATGTAGGAGTATTTCTACCCTAGGTTAAGGAAATAAACCACGCGGTGGATAACAAATCATATGACAGCCAAGGAAACCAAAGATAATAGTAAGACTGAGCCATACTCATTGCCATTTGAAATTAGTGAGCAAGCAAAAGGATCATCATCCTACTCCTCAGACACTGCAAGTGAGCAACACAACAGATCTCGCATGAAAAGAATTGAAGCATTTATCAGCTCAGAAAAACTTGATGCAGCGTTAAGCGCTATAGGATCATTAAAATTGGCAGCAACTTACTATGATTCAAAAGGTAAGGGAAAAGGTGAAAAATATACAATATCCTATGGAAGGGGGATTGGCAGCTCAAAAATGGCATATTCAGATAGGAAGACGATTGTTACAATTGTTGAACAACATAGAGTAGAAGACGTCATAACTGCCATACGATCAGTTGCGGCGCGAAGTGGAACGGCAAGTGCAGGAATAATAGTTATTTCGCCTGTTGACGATATTCTGCAGATTTAGAAGATGTACGTCATGATTTCCTTAAAGCTGCTATGCTGCTTCTCTCTTTTTTTGCCTTAGTGGAAGTAAAAAAATTAGGAGAAGAAAAAAGTACATTGAAAATTTTATGATCTTTTTCTTGCCACTATTGTATGAGTTTGGTCTA
>DASTUU010000199.1:0-2577 GCA_035759485.1 Nitrososphaeraceae archaeon | reverse complement strand
ATATCTTAAGTAATAAGTTAATGTCATATGAGATCTAATGTCATATGGGATTAGTTGGTTGTTCTACAAAAGGTTGGGAAGATGCTGCTCAAGTTGCATAAGATGAAGGCAAGAAAACAGTTTGATATGACTGCAAAAGTATCCGTCAGATACTCCGTCAAATAGGTCAATAACAAAACTACCTGTATACCTGCTGATATATGGCCAGAGATACAACAGATGCCAAGCGTTGAATATCGAAGAATCAGCCGATCAGCGCTTATTATGCTAACGTAATTACATTCTATGGCCATGGCTGAAAGTTTGATAGCCAAGTCTGAAAATACAAGAATTTAAAGTTGATCCCTGTGTGTGGTATAATAACTCCTCCTTATGGCCTCAATGGACTTGTAACACAGGACATTCAGCTCTTGCAGAAAATGAGTTTGTATATATTTATCTAATACATCTGATAAAAGAAACTTATGATGCAACCACCATCTATTGTAAGAATAAATGGGGTTTTACCTGACCTTTCTACTTTAGGTGACAAAGAAAGGTCAGAAAGAGCGGCAGAGGTAGAACGAACAGGCATGAGTGTAAATACTTCATGCTCTGTATTTGTTAGTAATAATGCAACAGCAACAACTAATGAAGGAATATTTCATTTGTTGATAGATGCTGGACAAGGAGTAGCCAAAAGTCTCGAAAGGATAGATCTATCCTCTCTTAATATTAATAGCATTATTTCCAAATCCTATAAAAGCCCTAATGTTAACATGCCTGACGCAGTACTAGTCACTCATTCACATGATGATCACATAAAAGATTTACCATTAATTGCTGCTAGATACTCTGAACAAAAGTCAGGACCCTTAAGAGTGTACTGTACTAAGGAATGTCGCGAACAACTTAGCAACAAGTTCCCTGGACTTGAACCTAAGACCAGCGGTGGAGTATCCTTCACCATCGTACGGCACAGAGAACCTTTTAATGCAGGCCCTATTTCAGTGACACCTATCTCTGCATATCATGGTGATAGCGCTCCTGAAGGCTCTGTCATATATGTACTTCAGCTACCAGATAATAAAAAAGTGATAATGGGATGGGATTTTCTCTCATTGTCGGACGATGTGGACCAAAACCTGTTCTGGAATCCTGACCTTGCTATTTTAGGTACACAAAGCTACAATCCTCATCCGGAGACTGGATTGATATCAGTAAGCGACGCATTTGAACTTGTAAGAAGATGGAATGCCAAGGATTGTTATATTGTACATTATAGAGGACTCAGGGATTTTGAAGATGCAAAAAATCAGTGGTTCAGAGGCCCTACTAAGGCTATGAATAGTGAAGAACTTCAAAAAACTATAGACGAAAATCTTAGAATAACTGGTAAGGAAGGTAGATACAAAATGATTGTAGCCAAGGAAGGAATGGTCTGGATTGCAAGACAAGGTGAAGAGGGAGGAGAAGGAGGAGCAGAAGAAGAACAAGTACAGCAACCAACCCAAGTATCTGCCATTGGGAACATACTTGAAATTGAATCACTTCAAAACTATGTGTTGGCTTTTGAAAAAGGGATCAAAAACAGTAACACGTTAAAACTTGTGATAGAAGACAGAATCAACAGATACGATTTGAAATTTATGAATCCTCACCTGGATAAAAGTAATAATGATATATTATATGCTCAAGGAGAAAAAGGGATGTTTGCAACAGGTGCAGAACTAAATATGGAAATACTTCCGTCAGAATCACTAGAGAAAGAAAAAGAATCTTCTGCTGTAAGGATATATATATTCAAGAAAAAGAAGACTGTATTTAAAGATGATATTTTAATTAGCAAAAGAGATACTAATCGACTTAGAAGATACCTTAGAGAAAACTTTGTTCCTATTCCTTCATCATGAGCATAATAAGACTACTATTGTGAAGCAGCCAAAAATAATCCTGACTGAAATCTGAGGGAGATAAAGGGGAGAACTGATGGTCTTTACAAGGGAAGAAATCCTTTAGGTGCAGACATAAATAGCATAAATTAGGTTCAATTCTTTATCATCTTAATTACCTGAGAGGCTGCGATATTTACTGGTTCCCACACAGGAGAAGCTGGAGGAACATAACACGCATCATAGCTAGCAAGATCGGCTATGTTTGCATTAAGAAGAAGGGCTAAGGCAACCAAATCAGTCCTGCCCTTTACACCTTCGCCTCCAACTATTTGAGAGCCTAAAACCCTTCCCTCACTCTTTTTATCGCTAATAATCTTTATCCAAATAGGTTTATTATCAGGATAATAACCAGACCTTGTTATACTCTCTATTGTTTTCTCCGCTGGTTCAAATCCTTCCTTTAATGCTTCCTCAAAACTAAGTCCAGTCTTACCAAAGTAGAGATCAAAGGATTTTGAAATAGCACTTCCTGCTATTCCTCTAAATATGGCATTACCTCCAGTAGCGTTTTCCCCAGCAATCCTTCCTTGTTTATTTGCAGTAGTACCAAGGGGCAGATAAGTATCTTTACCAGTAACATAGCTTTTTGCAGTAGCGCAGTCACCGGCAGCAAAAATATTGGATATATTCGTTCTCATATATT
>DASTUU010000198.1:0-4044 GCA_035759485.1 Nitrososphaeraceae archaeon | reverse complement strand
AGTTAATAAGCAAAGGATTTACGGCCGATTCGGGTATAGAATTCTTTATATTGGGAATAACAAATTCAGGTGTCGGTAGACTTCATTGTCTTCTTCCTATTCTGTGTCACCAAGAAAATCCAAACTTGTTTTCATCGCTGCTGTGATATATCTTATATTCTTCTTTGCATTAGCTTCAGGTATATTTAACGCAATAATTGAAGGTGCAGGTGCCGGATCGAGGGCTTTTATATTACCAACGAGGTCGGCTCAAACCCTAATCGAAACGATTGTGATGATTTTTATTCTCTTGATAGGCATGGGAGGAGCTATCATACTTTATAGAGCTGGCAAGGCTGGGACCTCGAAAACTCAGGTGGCATTTCTAGTATCTGGTTTTGCACTCATTGCGATATCTCTTATGCTAGGATTTACGCTGGTCAACCTTAAAGGCTGAGTAAAGTCCTACGTTACGGAACACAAGAGTTTGCGGGACTATTGATGGATGCTGCATAATATTTACGGCTAAATCGTTTTCATTCAACATCTCTACGCTAAGTCTGACTATACTTTTTTGATTCAATAGTCTTCTGCATGCATAGGACTTGATCCACACATCTCCGGAGATTTTCTTGTAGCGAACCATGCTTGTCACAAGAACAGGAATATTATAATAAACTCCGTGTTTGACCAGCAACATGATAAAAATGGAGAGTAAGTGGTTTAGACGACCAATTGAGTAACGGAGGCTTCTTAGTTCACCCTTTTCAGATAATTCTGTTTCCTGCTTCCTCTTTTGGCTTTGTTGCTGTCTTTTCCTCAAGAATTGTTTTGTTGGCTTTGACTGAATATATGAAACAGGATACATATTATAAAAGCTGGTAAGAGAATCGAAGATCACAATTGAAGCTTCTGGCATGGATGCAATGACATCACCTAGAAGGTATTCAAATCTTCCTTCTGATGGAAGAAATAATTGAACGAATCTTTTATCAATTTCATGGTTAGTATTTGCCTCAATGACATTCTTATCAATAATGTTGGAGCCATCATCATGTGTATGAAGAGCATCTCCTCTTGTGTCTGTGCAATGAGATATGAATACCCTTTGAGCATTTTTTGTGGTCGGCAGAGGCACAAAGCAATCTTTTACAATAAGTCCTGCCATCAAGTATGCTGTGAAGACAGTATCAGTATCTATGTAAAGCGTCCTCCTATGGATTTTTGCTCGATGACGCTTGGAGGGGTGTGTCAGGGCTTGCACGACCATAGTTGTGAAACATAGTTTGGCATATGGGTCATCAAAGGTGAGCGAATTTAGACCCCGAGTGGTAAGAATCTCTCCTAGACCAAAACTCACGCTAATCTCTTGTAAATAGGACGTGTATATTAGGATATGTTAATATCAGCGCCGGATTATCTATTTACTGGGGACCCACGGCCCACTATGATATCCCCAGCAAATGAAGGATCATAAAAAGAATATGATTTCCACAATATAATATTTCAAATATATCTGGAATTACAATAAAAGATTTATTATTTATTTCTGGATAACTCCATAGAAATAAGTAAAAATTTAATTAGTCAAATCATTTGTAACCGACACGAGCTGTTGGAATTGCGTTTAGAAGGCCATAAGAGAATAATTGCAGCCGCGTGGGCTGCATTTGAATTTAGTTTGGCAAGTGATTCAGAACTCAATTTGCCTCCTGTTACTTTTGACAGGACGATAGAAGCAGCTTAGGTATGAGTTCTTTGTATACAGTAAGCGGCTTTCTCTTACATATGACACCCGGTGTAGTTACGGGAATTGTTTACGCTTTGTCACAAAGTGTCAGAAACTCTATATAAAATCTTTATAAAAAGGACTTGGAACTGGAGTCCTTGCTGGAGCAGTGCTTGGGTGCTTCTCCCATGGAATTATACGGTGGGACAACCAACGTTGAACAACGTGCTAAATATGTTGGGCACCACATCCTCTGAATATTGGCAAGAGAACTAGTCGGTCTTTCGAACGTTATTATCTTTGATTCAATAGTATTACACGTAGTATTTGACTGGGTCCTGGACAGATACTGACTATTATCAATATGCTGCGCCTTATTCAATGGCGCTACTCTGATATCAAGATGGCCGAAGCTGCTGAATCCATTCTAAATGCATTTATTTCATTGTTATTGCTAGTTGTTTCTAATGGAATATACAGATGAGGCAATTTCAGATCTTGTTTATGGAGATTTTCCTCTTACTAAGAAAAAAATATACATGAATAATGGATCAATTGCTCCGACTCCAATTTCTACTATTAAAGCGATAACTGATACATTTCTAAAGTATTCAATTGAAGGTCCAGATTCCAAAGTCGTAAACGAATTTGTTACTTCATTAACGACTGAGCTTCGCAGCAGAATAGCAGTACTCATTAATTGCGAGCCTGAAGAAATTATTTTCACACAGAGCACTACTGAGGGACTCAACTATGTTCGCAATGGCATAGAGTGGAAAAAAGGTGACTCCATAATAGTCAGGGGTGGGACACATGAACATTATGCCAACTATCTGCCCTGGCTACAACTATCGAGGGAAAAAGGGGTTAATTTGATTGATTTGCCAATTAATGATTCTGGATATTTTGACATCGCGGAGCTGGAAGACTTTGCATCCAGGGAGCCAAACCCGGGAGCAAAAAAAAGAACGTCTGAGAAACAAATGAAACCCAAATTGATTACGCTAAGTCACGCACTTTACAACAATGGAGCAATAATGCCCATTGAGCAAGTTGGTAAGATAACGAGAGAAAACAATGTATTGTTTTGTATCGACGCCGCACAAACAGTCGGCTCGCTTGAAATTGATGTAAAGAAAATAGGGTGTGATTTCATGGCTTTTCCAGCATTCAAGTGGTTATGCGGTCCTCTTGGCCTTGGAGTATTATATTGCAGCAAAAGAGTAGCTGAAACTCTAAAACCAGACTCCATTGGCTCAGAATCAGCAACTCTTTCTTCGGATCAAAAAATTCTCGCTTACCTAGAACCGCCATTAAAATTTCAGACTGGATTTCGAAATTTCCCCGCACTTGCAGGCCTTGAAGCCTCTATAAGATACCTGTTGCGTTTGGGCATAGGAAACATTAGAAGAAAAAATATCAAGGTGGCTAATACCTTGCGAAGAGGGCTTGAGAAGATTACAGATGTAAAGGTATATGGTCCTGAAGATGACTATTTGAGAACCTCAATAATTTCTTTTTCCTCTAAAAAAATGAGTTCTAAGTCCGTCGTAGATAAACTTGAGCAAAACGAAATAATCTTTGCTGAGAGAGATGTCGGAGGTGGCACCAAGGCGGCAAGAGCGTCTCCTCATTTTTTTAATAGTGAAGGCGAAGCAACAAGAGCTGTCGAATATATCAAAAATATTTTAAAGTGATTGCTATGTTGTTACACAGTATTCTCCGATAATGAACAGTCAGTATATTCATAAAATCAGGTGACAAATGACAGTATTTCGGTAGCTTATAATGCATCGTCTTTCAATGAATCTTCAGAATACGATGGATCTTTCAAAAAGTAGCGGGTTGATCCCTGTAGAGAGCAAGTTATTATTATGCAGAAGGCCCGGAAAGCAGCATATATTGTGACGCATACAACACCATTGGTACACATATCACGTTTCTGTCCGCATTAATACTCATCATATTACAACTGCTGTCGCAGTCGACACTCATAAACTAGTTAAGAATCACATGTAAATCTTGAAGCCTAGCACAGTTTGACTCAGTCTTATAGTACCAATGTTGGTTGTCCTTGCTTATATGGCTTAGATTCTTTGCTTTGCTATTTTGTTTCATTTACTTCACATTCGGGTATATCTTGATCTCATTTTCCTTATTTCATTTCATTTAGTTTCATCTCACTGGATATTTTCTGAATATCCCAAAGGGATTTTTTTTCTCTTTCTTTTTTCGGTCTATCATTTTTAATGATGCCACTACGTAGCAAGTAGTCTGCTATTGCTGCACCTATTGGCAAAGCCCCTGTCGCGCCGGGCGAATTATAATTTAAAAGA
>DASTUU010000197.1:0-8370 GCA_035759485.1 Nitrososphaeraceae archaeon | reverse complement strand
GATCATATGCCCTTTTATCTTTGCAAAATCCACGAGTATGTATACAAGAAAATGCGAACCAGCATTGAACTAAAAAATTACTTTGAAGAGACAATTAAATTAAATCAATAAGACCTTGTAAGTTTGCCCACTTGCTACTAGCTACCAGAAGGGAATTTCAAACGAGGAAAACGTTTGTAGCTCATCTAATGTTTTCCACAATTATAAGTATCTTTTGTCAACCTCTGGATGACCTGCGTCAGTTTGGAGATCCATGGATATTTCTCTCTGCAAGCTAATCAAATCCGCCTTGTCTATGCCTTATCAGGACTAACTGTGCACAAATGATTGATGATTCAGAAGTTCTGGTTGGGAAATTTATGCAAATCCGCAGTGACATTAGCCATCCTAGTTGTATGAGAGGTGTTCAACAATTGACAACTTTACAGCCTAATTCTGGATTTATCTATAGGATTAAGCCATAGCTCTAAAGATTAAAATGCGACAGCCGGGATTTGAACCCGGGTTACCAGATTGGCAATCTGATGTCCTAGACCAAACTGGACGACTGTCGCTCTGATACTGGACATGATAAGAGGATATTAAAGCTAACTAAGCATAAGCATTTATGTAATAGTTGCTTGAGGAGCAAAGCAGCTGCCTCTCTTGAGTGGTTTAAGCACATTGAAAGTAGAGAAATTTAATCGGTTTTACTGCTGTACGGCTCTTCATCTCGTTTTTTGTGTTGGGTTATTGACGAGGATCGTAATCCCATATGGCTCTGTACTACTTCAGCCCTTTTATAATGTGTTAAGATAAAAATAAAGGTCCTTTCATGTGACACTTATTCATTTATAGTTTGGTTGTGAGATCAATACCCATGCTTTTTAGCTCAGTCATGGAAGAACTAAGAATGAATATAGATAGTAATAGATCGGTAATTGAGTCAAGTATTAAGAAAAACCCTGCTCTTGCTTTCTATAAGGTCAACGAACTGGCTCACTTTGTAGGCAGGCGGTACAATATGGAAATCTACATTCATTTTCCTGACAGCTCGAAAATTAAAGATGTACCTTCATTTGGCACAGAAAACCTAGGCATAATTATAGATAAATCCAGGAAAAAATTTCCAATCCCTAAAGAAGATATTAAAAGAAAAGCCCTTGAAATGAAAGACTTTATCGAAGCCAAAGATGCCTATATGTATGAGGATAAAGAAGGGCTTCAGGTATCAGTAATATCCGGGAGATTGGAGATACAACCGGGTATGGTCCACCTCTGGTGCAAGATAGACAGGGAAGTTATTAGCTTCGTTGATTGGTTAATGCAGTATGTATATCTCGTCAGGAAATGCTGAACCCATTTCCAACTATCGCGGATGAGTTAATCTGCGGCACAGTTTTCCTTGCTCTGGCAAACATTTTTTATTCATTTGCTGTATGCCCTTTGACATATTAATACCGCCTCTTATTATGATCCGAAGTGGTAACTGTATTTAAGTATACATAACCGTCACACGGGAGCTCCTTTATAGGCAGTAGGATATACGTTAATCTGTACATTTCGTGGTCATGTCTTAGATTTAAATAGCCAAACTCGACTAACAAGACTATGTCAGAACTACCACAACAAAATCAACAAGTACAGAGAGAGGGAACTCGAGACGCAATCTACATAGGTAAAAAACCCTTAATGGCCTACGTAACATCCACCCTTATTCAACTCGCCAACCAACCTTCCGTAACGATCAAGGCAAGAGGATTGAGCATCGGGAGAGCTGTAGACGTTTCTCAAATCATCCTCAAGAGAATGGAAAATGCGGGGTACAAAGTTGGCGAAGTGAGAATCGGCTCTGAGACAGTCCAGTCAGAAGACGGTAGGACTAGGAACGTTTCCACAATCGAAATTGAAATCAAGAGAAAATAAGGTGTAGGTAGGCAGGCAGCCATTACCCGCCTCTTTGTTATTCATTACACTAAAAGACTTCAAACTCTATGCAGCATGGAACGGCGGCACTTCTTCTTGCCCATCTAAATCCAGTGACTAATACTCACATCCATATAATATCTTACTTGGAAAGCTTGTATAATACTGTCTATATATTTCCTGTTAGATTCTTGGAACACGACCGGGAAATTAACACAAAAAGCTTTCCATTTTCTTATGATCTTAGAAGAGCTATGATAGAATCGGTATATGGAAACGCACGCAGGATAGTCGTACTCCCAGATTATACATTCTATGCTCCATTCTTAAAGTATCTACCACCACTGATTTCCCCATATTCGTGGCTACTTCGAAATAACATAATCAGAAATGTCCCAGAACACAAGTTCGTAACATATACTGGTGACTCGGTGGAAAGAATTGCGTTGAAATTGTATCATCTAAACCCTGTGAAGGCTAACAGAATGGAAGTTTCCGCCTCTTCAATCAAACAAATGATGTACGCTCAAGCAAGAGAAGAGAAGAACTCGAAATGCCATAAACAAGAAAATTACGAAAAGTGGCAGAAGAATGTACCGCTAGAAGTTTTCCAGATAATTAAGCACAATTGGGCCCTCGTCAGAAAGTTTGCTTCATCTCAGGATCGAACTCTCAAAATTCTGGGCATGAAGTTTCCGATTCAAGGGTTCTTTTAATCTCGAAGATTTTTATAATCCACGAATTGTTTTTGCTATCTATGAGGGATAAGAGCGCAGAGTTCGTATGGTTTGATGGCAGGTACGTAAAATGGGAAGAGGCAACTGTCCCAGTTATGGCACATTGTCTTCACTACGGGACTGCCGTCTTTGAAGGAATACGCGCCTATGGGACTGGTAACAATTTGTTCATCTTCAGACTGGAAGACCATATGAAAAGGCTCCATCGCTCAGCCTCGGTTTATTGTTTTGAGGTGCGTAGCAGCGTAAATGAGTTATGTGACGCAACCCTGAAGCTAGCACAGAAAATTATGATGAAACGTTCTTGTTATATACGCCCGCTCACGTTTGTGGGATTACATGGAATAGATCTTAACATTACCAGAGATTCACCAACTCATACAGTTATCATAATTTTTCCGTTTGAAAGGTACTTTAGAGAAAAAGGTATAAGCGCATGTGTTTCCTCTTGGAGAAGGATTCAAGATAATTCCACTCCACCTCTAGCAAAGGCTGCGGGCAATTACCTCAATTCTGTTCTTGCTACACAGGAATGTAAGCGACATGGCTATGATGAATCAATAATGCTAGACACCCAGGGATATGTTAGCGAGGCTTCTGGAGAGAATATCTTCCTAATAAAAAACAACAAAATAAGCACACCCAGTATTGCAAATTCTTCCTTGGAAGGGATTACGAGAGATACTGCAATCACAATTGCTCGGAGATTGGGCTATGAAGTAGTAGAACGTCCTATCACCCGAACTGAACTCTACATGGCTGATGAACTATTTCTCACTGGTACAGCAGCAGAGATCATAGGTATAACCCACCTAGATGGCAGATCCATTTCTGATGGCAGGGAAGGACCAATTACTAAGATTATTCGAGAAATGTACGCTCAAATTGTGTATGGCAAAGTCCACGAGTACATGGAGTGGCTAACGCCTGTATGGTAAAGAAGATCAATGAATCAGAGTTGCATTTGGCAGTAATTGGTGTTGGAGGCTGGGGGAAAAACCATGTGAGAGTCCTTGCTGATCTCGGGGTTTTGACTGCAATATGTGATGCAGACCAAGAGCGAGTAAGAGAAATTGCTGCAAAGTATGACACGCGGTGTTATACGTCTCTTGATGAAATGCTTAGGGATAATTTAGGATTGCATGGCTGTGTGATCTGTACTCCTACAAAGACTCATTTCTGTATAGCAAAAAAGATAATGGAAAATAGCATCAATGTATTCGTGGAGAAGCCCCTGTCTTTTTCTTCAGCTGAATGCGAAGAGATGATTAGAATAAGTTTGAATAGAAGGGTTCTTTTAACGTCTGGTTATATAGAGAGGTTTAATCCAGTAGTCCAAGACGTTAAACATATCATAGAAAATAAGACCTATGGAGATCTATTGATGATGGAATTCCACAGAGAAAACAGGATGCCACTGCATATCAGAGACGTGGGCATAATTTATGATACTTCAGTTCACGATATTGACACTGCGATGTTCCTGTTCAACTGTAGGCCACACGTAATTTTTGCCCGAGCAGGCGCGAAGTTTCATGCCTATGAGGATTTTGCTACAATAATGCTGGGATTTGAGGATCAAAAGGTTGCAATTATAGCATCAAATTGGATTACACCAAAAAAAGTAAGAACTTTTAACGCCGTATGTACCGAGGGTATAGTCTCAGGAGACTTTATAACTCAAGAGATAAGAATTGACGAGGCGACACGTACGGTAACCCCACGCCGGGACAAGCAGCTTGTGGAACCTCTCACTTTAGAATTGAAAAGCTTTATAGATGCTATACAGGGAAAAACCGATGAATCTTTGATATCGGCCTCAGAGGCTTCTAACGTGACGAAAGTTGCAGAAGCGGCAATCTTGTCCAGCAAGACTGGTTCCCCAATATATCTAGAGTTAAAATAAGATGAAGAAGCATTTGTTGGATATTTTGGCATGTCCCATTGACAAGTTCTATCCACTTGAGTTACACGAGCTAAACACAAGGAAAGAGTACAAGTATGGTACCAATGGAGAAAAAGAAGAGTTGGTTATAGAAGAGGGAATCCTTTTTTGCAATCAATGTAGTAGATTCTATCCCATTATTGATGAAATCCCCATACTGCTTCCGGATGAACTACGGGACCGGGATGAAGATCTTAAATTCTTAAAGAGATGGCGTGACAGAATTCCGAATAGGATTATTAGGGATCCCCGGCCATACTAAATATTGAAGAGGTTCAAAGTTGAAATCAACACTAATGGATAATCGAAAGGAGAAGAATTTTTCTGAATAAGCCAAGTGTTATCAATTATGTTTCTAACACAGCTAAAATAGGAAAGAATGTAAAGATATGGCACTTTGTTTATGTGGGAGACAGAACTAGAATAGGTGATAACGTGATGATAGGCTCTCTAACGCATATAGACTACAAGGTCAGTATCGGCGAAAACACCCGTATAGAGGGATCAGTATATATTCCTCCACTCACGATCATCGGGAAAAATGTATTTATTGGCCCAGGAGCCACTTTCACGAACGACCCCTATCCGATGAGTCCCAGAATGAGCGGCGTAATTGTTAACGATGGGGCTATAATAGGGGGCGGGGCGGTAATTAAAGCAGGTGTTATAGTAGGCTCGAATGCGGTAGTCGCCATGGGTTCCGTGGTCACTCGGGACGTGCCTGCAGATGTGGTTGTAATTGGATCTCCTGCGAGGATAAAATATTCCAGACATGAATATAATAAGAAGCAGCAAAAGTGGAATTCTTCATAGCAAATCAGTTTGATGAGTTATATTCTGAATAATATTATGATATTTCAAAATGTAGACTTGAGTAAGTATCCTTAGCATAGTGTGTAGTAGTTAGGCAACACTAGGGGGCAGGAAACTCAAAATCTAAATGAAAGTCAATTTATCGACTACACATCCTAATACAACTATACAATAGTTGTAGTATGACACTTGAGAATTTGAAAATGCTATGAAGACGATCCTGATCTTACTTATTCGTCTGGATTCTCCGAAGGCCTTTTCATTTTTTGGAAAGGACACAATGTATTACTCGGAATTCCTGTCGGGCAATTGAAAAGAATTTCTGAAGCAGTTGAATTTACCACTTAAAATTTTCTGATAGGTTTTCGCCTTCCATTGAACCGGCCAAGCCCAATTTTAATGAAAAAAGAATTTTCTATGCAAGAAAATTATCCAACGATATGACACGCAGGATTTGCCAGCATAATTATGGAATCGGATACATGGTTTCTTTTAGCTTTGACGTCTTCAAGAACGTTTCTTGAGCATGCAATGAGTATTACCGTCTTATCAGAAGGATATAGCTCAACTCTGGTCCCATACTGTAATTCTACATCGCCGATATAATCCTTCAGCTTAGATTCAAGAGAATACATAAGCTCAATTTTATCTCCTCTCATTTCATTTACGTCTAGCCCCCACGCCACAACAACCTTTATCCTGCTTGCCTTGAGCTCCCGGTCCTTTAGCGTATTTCTGATTCTGTCGATTACATACTTAATGTAACCTTCCATAGCCTTTATTGTCCCGTTCACGAGATACATTAGCGGTCCTGCACCAGTGAGATAAGAGCTGATTGCTCTTAGGTCGTATAGACCATTTGATATATCGTCTAGAAAGACGTCTGTGAAGGGGGCATAAATCTCTTGGTTTGTTTTATTATTGCGAGCCTGCTTGAAAATTTCAAGAATACCCGCAGTACCACTGTAAAAGTTCAAAACCTTTATAGCATGCACAAACTCTGCTGATGCTATATCAGTCATGGTCAATTGTTTAGAAGGGTGAATGTGGTTCATAACTTTGGATAAATCCACATTATTTTCAGAATTTACGCATCCTACCATTAGTTCTTGGGAAGATAATTTTCCCGCAGTTAAGGGGGCATAGCAATAATGAAAGTCCCTGTTTACAGACAATCCGGTGATATGCTCTATAAGTGCTATATTTTCTGCATTTCCACCAATTCCCGTAGGAAGGCAATAGATTACAGAGGAATCTCTGTTTAGCGCTCGTGTAGCATCTCTTAACTTAATGACCGAATCAGCCTTAGCCTCCTGACCAATTTTTCTGATCTTAGGTGCAAAGAACAGAAATGATGCATCTTTTGTAGCGACATCTATAGGCTCAAGTGCTAGGAGTGGCTCATCCTCCATAAGAGATGACACATTAGGATAAGAACTTGCAATTTCTGGCTTAAGTGTAATTGCCATCCTTGCAGCTTCGTCAATTAAAGAGACTTTGAAACCTCTCACCGCTAGTGAGGATGCAATTTGGTATCCCTCTGTACTAAGCCCATACACAACTGTATTTTTTGCCACATCTTTCTTCATAGTATTTTGTCTGGCCTCCTGAACCCTATTTTCTCCCCCCTCAGCTATGAAAGAGAGTTAAAGAAAAGGTTTTTTCCGATGGCCCTTATATTGCTATCACTGTTGAGAATTTGGTTTGATATACTGACACCGAAACAAGTGATGTTTTTTAAACCTGCTGTTGATTTATTAAAGAAACATGACCACGAGATCCTCTGCACCTCAAGAGAGTATCGAGAGGCAAATGAACTAGCTAAAATTAGACATTTTAGTCTCAAAATAGTTGGAAAACACGGCGGTGCGGGAAGAAGTCAGAAGCTGTGGCAGAGTGCAAATAGAATTTTGAAGCTAACGGATATAGTTAACGCCTTTGAACCAAACGTGGCCGTTTCTTTCTCATCTCCTGAAGCCTGCAGGGTCGCTTTTGGGTTGGGCATAAGGAATGTAGGGTTTAATGATTCTCCACATGCAGATGCCGTGGCTAAACTTTCCCTTCCACTCCTAGATTTACTATTATGTCCCTGGATCATACCAAATTCTTCCTGGATAAGATATGGTATTCAGAGAAAAAAGATTATTAAATACCGCGGCCTAGATCCAGTCGCTTGGTTAACGAGGCTTGACAAGCTTCCCTGCAGCAAACCAAATAGTTATACTTATCGTTTTCAAAAACACAGTATTAGCTCTGATGGCAACAAGAAAGCCATTCTGATAAGAATGGAGGAAGCTCAGGCATCTTATATTACTAATAAAAAGTTTAGAGATCCCACTGTTGAAATGATAGATAGAATTATATGCAATTTATCTGACATTGCAAATTTTTGCATCCTGTGCAGATATGAAGACCAAAAGCGGCAGATTTCGGACAGATATGCAGACAGGGCAAATGTTGTTTCTGGTGTCGTAGACGGGCTCGATTTAATAGCACAATCAGATATTTTTATCGGGGCAGGTGGAACTATGACTACTGAAGCGGCTCTCATAGGTAAACCGACAATTTCGATAGCACCTGTTAGCTTCTACGTTGAAAAGTATCTCGTCTCCAGTGGATTAGCCGAAAAGGCTTCAAGTCCAAAAAGGTTAGAAGAAATAACGAGAAAAATAATTGCAGATAGAAACTACGCTCATAGACAAACAAAGATAGCGAGTAGCATTATCAGGAGAATGGAAGATCCTATTGAAAAGCTAGTTCTACTTTTAACTAAAAATGCGTAACATTATAAAGTTAGGATATCCTATCAAAAATGCCCGGGAAGCCCGGTGGAGGATTTGTCTGTGTTCCGCCGACTGTAGCGGCCAAGCATAGAGGCCTTTGGAGCCTTTGACCCCAGTTCGAATCTGGGCCGGGCTAGCAATATGCGCAGATTCCATTCCAATATGAGTGGGAACATGTAATCTCTGT
>DASTUU010000196.1:0-1131 GCA_035759485.1 Nitrososphaeraceae archaeon | reverse complement strand
ACTTCGACCATTCCGTGCATACTCGGGTTAATAATTGTGGGAATTTCTTCTACTGAAGGCTCCTCCCAGTAATGGATAAACCTTCCATGGTACTTTTGATTGTCTCTATTAAATTCCTTTATTTCAACTTTAAATTTATTTTTCTTAAACGGATTAGCGGTTTCCATCTCACCGTTTATAAGTGCATCAAAAAATGCCCCTCCCGCCCCATCCAGCTCCGGGCCAATGCCCCCCATGTCTCCTTCGACAATCCCATACAAACCATATTCTTCTATCTTAGCTGGGTCGTAATTATACTGCCAAGTTCCAGAAGCTCCAGCAATCACTTTGGCATTACTTCCATTCTTTTCCTTTGCTGCCTTTATCCGCAAGTGTAAATCCCTGGAATAAAACTCGTCAAATGACATTTGCTTGCGTCCATATGTAAAAGTCATAGTCACAGGACCCATTCCAAGAGGGTCCATCTCGTAGGTTCCAACCACTTCCGTACCTGGCCCAATGAATCTTTCAACGTGGTCAGGATGAGCAACAACTACGTCCTCTCTGCGGTAGCCATCTCTTACAAGAGCTGCCTCTACTTTTCGAAGACCGTATGGAGCATAATTAGCTAGACCATCGCTATGGGGGATGGGATTACATATAAAATCAAAAAGCATACGTGGCGTAACTTGATTTCCAAATACGTGATACCAAACTGAGTTATGGTCTCTATTGACATCAATTGCTGGTGCACAGCCAAAAAATGACGCTAGCGATATCCCACGGTAGGGAGACATGAGCGTGCGATCCGCAGTAAGAACGACTTTGGGGTACTTTGGCATAAAAATACGAATCAACTCCATTTAAGAGAAGAAGGATTTTAAGCTTCCCATTGTTATCACCTGCAATATGGTGGGAAAGCCACAAAAGACTACTTTTTGGCTCCCAAAGTTCTATTCTTTAAGCGTAAGGCGTTGCTGCGGCACTTTCTGCACCTTTCAGCGGCTATGTGGTTTTTAGCTCCACATTTGAAGCAGATTTTAAAGAAAAGCCTTCTTTGCTGGGCAATTTGTTTTTTCGTAGCGTCTGTAATTGGCATCTACTATATCTAAAATCCTTGCAGGGAGGATAGATTTCTAGTTTTCTCTTCAG
>DASTUU010000195.1:0-1174 GCA_035759485.1 Nitrososphaeraceae archaeon | reverse complement strand
CTTCAACTGATAGAAACCTTTCAAAAGCATTCTCTGAACTTCATTTGCTAAAAGACAAACTTGGATTATCAGATGCTATAGTAGAAAAGACAGCTTACATATATAGAAAAGCGGAGGAAAAGAAATTAGCTAAAGGTAGAAGCATCATTGCAATGTTGGCTTCAGCATTGTATATTGCTTGCAGGGAAACAGAAACTTCCAGAACAATAAAAGATATTGCAATGGCAAGTAATATTAAACCAAAAGATATTGCAAGAAATTACAGATTGTTAATTAGCGAACTTGATATCAGAGTGCCTATAGCAGATCCTTTAAAATATACTGCCAAGATTGCAAATACTGCTAAGTTAAGTGAAAAAACTAAGCGGCAAGCATTCAATACAATGAATGAAGCTATAAAAAAAGAAATACCTGCAGGAAAGCATCCTGCAAGTCTTGCAGCTACTGTACTATATGTAGCATGCAAAAAAACTGGAGAGCATATAAGTCAGGAAAATCTAGCAGAGGCAGCCGGGATAACAGGTGTAACAATTAGAGCCAGACTCAAAGAGCTAACACGAAGCCTTGAATTAAACTGAGTACTCATGCCTGCCTGCGGTTGTTTACATCTCAGGCTTGTAGAATCTAGGATGTAGTAAAAAGTTTAGCCCTTACATGACATCCTCTTGCTATCTATAGATTTTGGTAATAGGAAGTAAAAGTTCTAGTTTAGACTGCTAACACAGCGGATACCACCACTACTGAACCTGATTACCACACATTTCAGCTCAATCGACACAGCGGCAAGAATAAGTCGAATCTTTTACCTTCTATTTTAGTTAGTAACTCATAAAATTCCTCGTAGGATATCTATAATAGAAAGTATATTAGGATAATGTATGAAATCAGAGCCTTATTCATGTAATATTTGTGAAATGATCTTCGTTAATAAAAAAGAACTTGCAAAACATAGAGCACTTGTTCATGCTACCAATAAAGATGAAAAGATGTTTCAATGCCAGTCTTGTAGTATGTTTTTTAGTAGTAAAGAAGATTTCGAAAGACATGCAATTGAGGCTCATAGTGAAAAATCCAACTACAATATTGGAAAAACTATGACAGGAGATATAATGGAAAAAGGGAGAGCAATAGCAAATATAGAAGATAAAGAATACAGCAATAGCAATGCTGAAAA
>DASTUU010000194.1:0-2160 GCA_035759485.1 Nitrososphaeraceae archaeon | reverse complement strand
GTTCCAGTAGCACCTGTGACCAGAATAGTTTCTACCATTGTTTATTATACCTCGTATTGTATTGTATTCTTTTATCATCTATTTAATTACTAGTATTCCATAAAGATAGTGCTGCTGTCTGTTTATTTTGTTTCCTATTCTTGCAGTACTGGAACTCCAGCTAGCCCGGATTGGCTACCAAGAATAAAAGGCACTTATCGAGAATAGCAACGTAGCAAATACCCTTCTGGGCCGGAAAAATGCGTCAAATTTGATTCACACACCTCCGGGTTAGAACCTTCCTTTCAATTGTGACCGATACAGATTAGAAACCCTAAAAAGACCAACATTTACCTCTAAATTAGAATCCTTTTTTAGGATTAATTTCATTAGGGATGTAGATGTATTTGATTAACTAGCGTGTAAGGTAGCATTGCTATCATGGCCGTGTTCCGACTATACATATGGATTCATTATCCATTTTTATTAGTCCGTTAGCAGTTCCATAATTTCGCGCAGCTTCTTCTGCCACTTTTCTCCAGACGTCTTCTTTTCTTTCTTCAGTCTCTTTAGACAACGCAATACGGGCAGAAGCACTAACTGCTTGACAGTAACGACAATAGTCTTCCCCTGATTTAAATTCAAATGTTACAATTACTGTGTCAATATGAATGCCTCTGAATCCTGCTCTGGCCAGAGAATTTTCAAGCTTATTTGTATCAGCTAGGCTAAACGGGTTTGGAACTCCTGGTGGAGGTGCTGACATTTGTACTTGACTGCCTATTATTCTGGTAGCCAAGCTAATAATTGGGACTTTAGTTGCATCAGCCCAAACTGCAGCTGCAAATCTCCCACCTGATACTAACGAACTATATATTTTTCCTATCGCAGCATCTAGATTTGGGAATAGCATTAGTCCCCAACGACATAGCGCTGCATCAAACGATGAGTTTGTTAGGTCTAAATTCTCGGCATCACTTTCTTTAAACTCAATTATGTCTTGCAATCTCAGGAATGTAGCTCTTTCTTTTGCAATGGCTAGCATTTGTCTTGAAATATCTGTAGCCAAAACATGACCGCCGGTTCCGACAACTTTTGCTGCTGTAATTGATGGTTCTCCAATGCCTGTTGCTACATCTAATACTCTTTGTCCGGGTTTAATTTCAGCAAGTTCGATTAATCGCTGACTGAGCTTTTGAGCTCCTTTCTCAATAGGCTCCCACCACTCTTTCCATCCTTCAGCAACGCTATCCCAGCCTTCACGTTGAGTCATTTTAAACTGATTAGGATCAAAAGTAGAAGAAACCATTTGATTACTGTCATTTACGTTGACATATAAAGTTCCTATTATCAATTTCATCGAACTTGATGTGGACTTAAAAGCCTAGGCGGAGATGTTCTAATAATTCTTGGATCACCCATAACTCAGCTGTTTTTCAATGTTATTAACACAACTGCTAAGGTAGAAAAGGAAATAAAATCATGAGGAAGATTTTATTATTAATACAATATTTTAATACGATTACTGTTGTTTGAAGTCTTTCAGCACTGTATTGGCTATGGAGCTCATACATAGTGCATTCCATATCATATTTTGTTACTGTCTTCTCTGAATTTTGTAGAAGGTAACTGAGCCCTTCTACCAGCAAGACTCAAATCCCTCCGAGCCCGTTCCAATATCAGTTAATGTCGGAGTACCTTGACGATATTTGCCCCTATCTTCTGTTGACCTTCAATAAGGATAGATGTAATCGAAAATTATTTTCTACAACTTTAATATAGTCTGTTTTACACAAGTATTAATCTCTGTGTGCGAAGCATACGAAGTAGGGTAAGACTTACGAAATATGCTTACTAGTACACAGAAAACCTCGTAGGGTAGGTGAGAGGAACTGTATTCTTGAATAAGGAGTATGGGGATCTTGTCAAACCTACAGGGATTTTAACTAAAAATATGATTCGTAATGTATAACATAATTACAACCTTGCTGGATTAACCGATCTACGAGGCTAATGATTCAGATATAATAGAAATCTAAGCTATATATTTTTACTACTGGCCAGATGGGTTTGCTTATTATGTTTTCTTTTACATAGGCGGTAATGATGAACTCAACCATGACATTATCAAATCCTGCAATGGAGGATTCAAGGCCTCCGAAAACATATTTGTACCATGGC
>DASTUU010000193.1:0-8219 GCA_035759485.1 Nitrososphaeraceae archaeon | reverse complement strand
ATCTGGTGAACCGACCATGTATCCTAAATTGCCACAATTAATTAAATACCTAAAAAGCCTCAAAGCCACCAAATCTGTTTTCCTAGTAACAAATGGCCAAGAGCCAGCCATGCTTAGACGACTTGCCGATGAAGACGCATTGCCGACCCAGCTTTATCTTTCGACAAATGCAACCAATAGAAAAACATTTCATTTGATTAATAGACCTCGTCACAGGGACGCTTGGGAAAGGTGGTGTGAGAGCTTGGAATTCCTAGCTACTGCAAAGACCAGAACAGTTCTAAGAATGACTATGATTAGAGGTTATAATGAAGATATTAACTTTGTGAACGACTTTGCCAGAATCATATCTCAAGCATTTCCACATTTCGTAGAAATAAAGTCCTATATGCATATAGGAATGTCAGTACAACGTTTAGAAAAGAACAATATGTTGGAAATGAGTGAGGTAAAAAATTTTGCGGATTGTCTCGTAAAAGAACTTCCTACATTCACGATAATGGATGAAAGCGAAATATCGAGAATAGTGGTCCTCCAGAACCAAGGCCGCTACACCAACAGGTATATCCAAGAATATATGATGCAATCACACGGCTAATATGCTCTGATGAGATGAGTCATTATATTGTATGTTTCATACTTCAACAATAACCATGTGATGAACCTTTTTACGTGTGTCTTAGCAATCATAGGTTCTAAAATATGTTTTCATTTTTTGTTACGTTAACAGCAACACCCTCCCACTGGCCGTGGGGTATTTCAGCCTTTTAATATCTAAAAAATACTAAACAAACCAATGTATAACAAGACTAAAATTGATTCGTCGATCGACCATATTTCTGAGGATAACTCTGAGTTCCCAGGCGAGCTATCTGAGAAAATTGGGAGGGAGATAGAAAGCGAGATTGAATGTCCACGTTGCTATGATATTATGACCTTGTGTTCTGACTTTGATAGTTTGTACTACGTTTGTTACAAGTGTGACTTTGTCTTATATACCGTAAGAAAGAATTTGACAGGGGAGCGCTAATGCCGATTTCAGCTCGACTTCTAATCGGATTACTTTGCCGACTATCAACAGTATATAGGCACAATACCATTTGACTTATAATTGAACTTCATTGACTGAGCCTAAGCAATATAAATCATTTATCACACTCTTGAAACATAATCTAATATATACTACCTTCATCTACATCACATTGATCTCGATATGGAATATGTACATCCAGAGGTGTTAGTAGACACACAATGGGTCGAGGATCACTCGAAGGATCCGAATGTCAGAATAGCCGAAGTAGATTATGACCCAAAAGCGAATTATCAGTTAGGTCATGTAGCTGGTGCCGTATTATTTGATTGGAAACAAGATATCAATGATCCTGTTAGCAGAAATGTACTAAGCAAACAAGCTTGTGAGGACCTACTACAAAGAGCCGGAGTTAACAATGATACAACACTTGTGCTGTATGGTGACTTTAACAACTGGTTTGCAGCCTTTGCATTTTGGGTGTTCAAGTACTATGGATTCAAAGATATTAGAATAATGAATGGGGGAAGAAAAAAATGGTTAGAAGAAGATAGAGAGATTAGCAAAGATATTCCTTCAAATCTTCCCAAGGGCAATTTTAAAGTCTCCGAACCTGATAAGAGTATAAGAACATATCTAGACGAGGTAAAACAGGCGTTAGACGCTAAGGATAGAATTAAGATGGTTGACGTAAGAAGTCCAAAGGAATTTACAGGAGAGATACTAGCGCCGCCAGAATATCCAACAGAACATGCTCAAAGAGGAGGACACATCCCGGGAGCACAGAACATTCCTTGGGCTCAAGCTGTCAATGATCAGGATGGCACATTCAAGTCTGCAGATGAGCTAAAGAAATTATATGAATCAAAAGGAATAACACCAGATAAGGAGATAATAGCATACTGCAGAATAGGTGAAAGGTCTTCCCACACATGGTTTGTTCTTAAATATTTGCTTGGATATCCCGATGTCAAAAACTATGATGGCTCATGGACAGAATGGGGCAATATGATTGCCAATCCTATAGAGAAGTAGCTGCTTTCACATGCTACTTTAGATGGCCTCACAGTGGCAATCTATTTAACTTTTTTGACTATGAAATGCAAAAGATTTTCTTCTGGTCTAGTTTCTAGTATTGACTGCCCACTCTCCTGAGACCACCTTATCATTTCTAGATCGGCTGTTTTGTCATCTGATACCAAATGAATAACCTCTCCAATTTCTATCTTCGATATCAACTCGTCTAACTTTGTGAGGGTCGCAGCACATTCAACTCCGATTTCGTACATTTCATAGTCAGGATATGCTACAAAACATCGTATATGTAAGTCGTTAATTAACGCCTTTACCTTATCGTGACAGTTTTCAATGGGCTGCATATTGACCAGATATTTATCTTTGGATAATGGTTCCATTTTGACAAACCACCCAGAGGAGTAAGGAAAGTCGTTCACCAATTTCGGTTTTTGGCGAATAAACTCATTCACCTCGACAATCCTGCCTGTAAACGGAGCCCTGACAACTCCAAAATATTTGTTGCTTTCAATGGTCGCAAGGCCTTTTCCCTTTTCTATCTTTGTTCCTACATCCTTAAGCTTGATATTAGATAGTCTACCTGAAATGGAAGAAAGCAGCGTGGTGATACCAATCGTGACTACTTTAGTTGCTTTTACATCTGCCCAAACAAAATTTTCAATATCATAAAGAAAACCTTCAGGGAATATACAACTGTCTATTTTCATTAAGGTCATTCAGCGTAACACTTTTTTATTCTTTTACAGTCTAGGACAGTTCCCTCAACGGGTTATTCTAATTCGATCGTTATATTTGGCTTCATCAAGATAAAAAGGTACTCCCCACGACCTACAGTACAATAGGAACTAAGGTTACTTCTTTATAGTATCATTCTATGACACTACAGACACCTAGTTAATACGCTATGCAGAAGAAGGTACATAGGGACGTCATATATGGTAAGTAGGTCTTACTATCATTTTTCAGTATATGATTAAAAAGTCGATGTCGTTACCCTCTCTTTGCGTGTTTCCGAGAATCTCAAAACTCATAATCTTGCTAAGCAGAACTATCATTAAACCATTCACCAAATTTTCTTAGCGCGATAGCTCGATGGGACAAAGATTCCTTTATCCCTCTAATCTCTAAGATTCCATAGGTCATGTCTGAGTTTTCTGGTATGAATATCGGATCATATCCCCATCCTCCTTTAGTCACCTTTCTTGATATAGTGCCTCTTGTTTCCCCGCTAAATGTAAGCGATTTCTTTCCGTCGTTAAAAGCAAAAACAGACCTGAAAAGAGCACATCTAAAGTTTGTATTATGGAGCAGCTTTATAATTCCCAAGTTCCCTATGGTTTTGAACACAAAAGATGAATACTGCCCAGGAAATCCATTTAATTCTGCTATAAATAGGCCGTCGTCCTCAACGATAAGAGGCTTTGAGATTTCTAAGAATGCATAATGTGATTTATTTAACGCAATGACTTCCATTGAATCTGCTTGGAGTTCAATCAAATTTTTCTTGGCAAACTGGACATCAGTATCGAAGTTAGATAGAAGTGATTTAACTTCATAGTATTTCTTCTCATTGGAACTAACAAATATTATAGATTTCACAAGTCGAGATGATTGCATCTCTCAATTAAATGATCAGTCGTGGCACTACATAAGGACGAGATTCTGCTATATGGAAGATTGAACACAGATATATCTTTACAAGCTGTTTTTCACTAAATTGATCTATTGTCTTTTATTGTCTTCATCCTGCTGTCATAATGGCAATTCTTAAAGGGACTTGCCTTCGCCAGGTTGACTCGTACTACATGATCCTGGAGTATCTACCTCTAAGTTCAATCTCCCGTACCTTTCTTAGCGTAGCGTGACTTGTCTTTTGACCTATAACTGATGAGTAGCCTTCGAGAAACTTTGAAAATGCCTTATCATATATGGATACATATGAGCTATGAAGAACTTCTTTAACCAAACGTATGTCTACTGCCTTATCCTCTAGTCTCTCCGAAAAAAAAGCTAATCCGAAATCAAGCAGCACAAGTCTATTGTCCTTAACTTTAATAAAATTAGACGTGGTCAAATCGCTGTGGACAATATTATTAATATGCAGCAGTCCTGCACATTTGCCCATTTGTAAGGCGAGGTCTTCATTTATTTTCTTCTTTACGCTTTCACCCTCTATGAATTCCATCACTATTTCTGTTGCAATAGGATCAACAAAATATACAAATGGTGTTCTAATTCCTACTCCCTTTGCAATAGATAGCATGGTTGCTTCGCGGACAGTCCGGTTCTTGCGAATTTCATAGTCGAGTAGCTTTTGACGATAAGGCTTTTCGATACGAACTTTGGAAATAGCTTTATTTCCATACCATACCGTATGGTAGATATCAGCTTCAGCACCTTTACTCAACAGAGCATAGGAATGAGTCCGCAATAATATTATATTTGTGATTTAGGCAAAATAAAAATGTGCGTGCTGAAGTTCTTAGAGAAGGAGAAAAAGTAATTCTCCAAGAAGACTGCGCGGAAGACCGGCTCAAAAATGGCATTCTGACGCTAACCACCCAGAGGCTACTATTTGAGAAGACCGAAGGCAGGATGGCAACACTTTGGAAAGAAGCAGGTGAGTTGCTCTTGAATATAGATTTGAACAAAGTTTCTAGCGTTGAATCTCGTGGATTCGTTATAGCAAAAGTAACAATTGGTGTTGGAGATCACATCTATAAGTTTGGGGTGCTTAATCCAGGCAACTGGGCAAAGGTAATAAGAAAGCAAATTGCGAATATGAATCTTTCAGAAATGTCTTAGGTCGAACGCCAGTGAACATCTACTGTATCGATCCTCCAGGACTGATATACGAATGACTTCTCTGTCTCAACTTCCTTTTTCGTAGACAAGTAGTCAATAATACCGGTCCAAGCTATTTGACAGCCGTTATCACCTGCAAATTTATTTGGAGAAATAAATAGATTCGAAGAGTGTCTTGCACACGCACTTTGGAGCATATTCTTTAACCTCTCATTCGCTGCTACTCCTCCTACTACTAATAAGTCTTTCTTGTGAGAAAATGAGATCGCTCGTTCTACTGTTTCGGTTATCATTGCAAAGGCTGTCTCTTGCAAGGAATAGCACAGATCCGCAAACATATGTGTATTCCTGTCTCCCTTCTCCGTAAGCCTCTTGGCAGCACTAAGGACTCCTGAAAAGGAAACATCGTTACCTTTTACGATGTAGGGGAGACGGATATATGTACCCGATGACTTGCTGGCAAATTTTTCTATTTTGTCACCACAAGGGGATGAAAGACCATTTGCTCTTCCAAATTGATCCAGCAGCTGTCCAATAGTTATATCAAGTGTTTCACCAAATACTCTCCATCTTTTCTTTGAAAAAGTAAGGATCATTGTGTGACCCCCAGAGATGAGTAGGACGAGGGGATCGCGCGCGCCTGTCATCATTATGCCAAGCTCGACGTGCCCCAAAGCATGGTTTATAGGCACTAGTGGCTTCCTGTAAAAAGATGCAAGAGTCCTTGAAACAACGGCTCCTACTCTCAGACATGGGCCCAGACCTGGTCCGGCGGAATAAGCGATAATATCTATATCCTGGATGCGATATCCTGACTCTTTTATACATTCTTTCAGAATATTGGCAGCGACTTCCGCATGGTGTCTTGAAGCTAGCCTTGGATGAATTCCAGAACCCTCTGGAGGTAAATATATGCTGCGATTATCGGATAGAATTCTTGTACGTGAATTTTCCAAATTCCATAGGTTATTTTTACCTACAGAACTTCTGATAAGTGAATAGTCTATAATGGATGCGGCAAATGTATGAGCAGTGCTTTCTATGCCAAGACACAGCATTTGTTGAGATTATTACCTACTGCTGCTTGTAGCTGACACAATTTTAATCACATCATTGTTTTGGAGCTTGTAATCAGCCCCGAGCCTCATTTTGCTGCGAGCATCAATGGCATACAAGAATCCTTTCCCTAGTTCCGCATGGATCTTTTCTGCCAAATTTCTTGGAGTTGAGTTAAATGGTAGCAAATGAGCATCAGGAAGAACATTCCCTTTCCTGTCTGTGAGCTTCAATTCATCTTCAACAGGATAAACAACGATGAATCTCAATAAATTAAATATTGTCCGATTAATAGTCTCTTGTACGCCTGTGGAACCATATTTGGAAAGAAAAGCACTAGCCTTCTCAAGAGCTTGGTTTTGTTGTTCGTTCATTGAGGCAGCCTCCTTGATCCTGAAACGGCTGTCTCCTGGCAAATACTCAATTTTTTTCTTTTTTGTCGCACGCCTGAGCAACACTTCGAGCTCAGAGGAACATGGCACAACATTCTCCCTTGTATCTCTGATTTTATGAATATTAAGCTGCGCTGACTGCAAATCGGCCTTATTTGCAGCAATTATAATAGGTTTTGACCTACCTCTGAGTTTGTTACAGAATCTGAGTATATCATTTTCAGACCATTCATTTGCTCTGGCGCGTGAGAGGCCCAATTCAGCAATACTATGAGCAATGTCTGTCTCCTTGATAGAAAGCCCTGATAGTCGTGTGGCGATCATATGCTCTAGTTTTACCCTTTGGTTATCTGCCTCTCGTACTAATTTGTTCCAGTCTCTCTCGAGAAGGGATGCAAGCCATTGGTCTAGTTCCTGCTCAACGAACTGGATATCGCGTAGGGGATCGCCTGTTCCGGGTATTACAGGTCTTCCTTCGGTGTCCGTGGAACCTGCTGCATCTACAACATGAATTAGAGCGTCAGCCTGTCTTGCGTCATCCAAAAACTTATTGCCTAGGCCTTTCCCCTTGGAGGCGCCGGGAATAAGACCGGCGATATCCATTAGCTTAACGGGAACAAATCTTGTTCCATCGATGCAAATGGAATGGACAGGGTTGTCTTGGATTCCAAATTCTCTACACACACATCCAATTCTGGCATAGGTGACTCCCACATTCGGGGCAATGGTTGTAAAGGGGAAGTTTCCATGTTGGACGTCAAGGTCTGTCGCTGCATTAAAAAATGTAGACTTTCCGACATTGGCCTTTCCAATTAAGCCAAGAAGCATTGGTATATAGAAGTATCAACCTGGTTTAAATTGTTGAGGTCTTCGATTTGGTCATTGTCTGTGTCAGAAGTATATTGATGTCTAATCGGTAATTAAGAAAATTAGATCGAAAATATGATAATAGGATACGATGATGCATGATACCTAGCTAATCAAGATTTTTATTCGATAGAAACATAGAGACTCCAGGGTCATTAAGGTTGGCCGGAATCATTGCTCTTAACAGTTTGGACTCTACCATAGATAATGACTCTATAATAAGTCTTCTTGCACATTCAATGCGTCTGCTTCAACATAGGGGAAAAGCATATTGGAAGATGATTATAGGTAACAATACTTCTGCAGACGAAGGATCTTTACCTACAGATGACACCATAATGAGAATTGCTCATAAAGATAAATTGTATGGTAGAAGTGCAATAGGTTACCTATCAAAAAGGTTCCCTCAGTTTCATAGCTTTGACATCATCCATGTTGCCCTGGACGGTTTTTTTGTTGATACAGAAAAATTATATTTGCATCCAGAAATCGGTCAAGCAAGAGATTCAGACTCCCTGTATAAAATATGCTATATATTTACGAAGCTCCTACTAGATAAAGGCTACCCTGAACGTGCTGTCCAATTTCTTGACCGACATCTAAGAGGTAACCTTATAACAAAGATAGACAACGAAATTTTTGCATATAGAAATAGCACAGGTTTTAAGCCACTTGTCTATGCCACAAGCAAGAATGGAACATTGAACATTGTAGCATCTGAAAATTCTTTACGTACATCCTTCGTAGATATGGATTTTATTGACATAAGGCCCGGCCAGTTAATTAGAATGAATCGTGATACGGGACTAAATGCTGTCACAGAATTACCAAATAGTACGATGATGCTAGATCCATTTGAGTTTATAAGAGAAAGTCATGTTGCGTCGACGCTTCTCGGAAGAAGTCTATATTCTATTAGAAAGAATATAGGTAAAGAGCAAGCAAATTTCTTGGCAAAGGATTTGGATATTGAATCAGCATTTGCCGAACCTGACTATGCTCGCCCAATGGGCTTGGGCTTCAATATTGAGCTC
>DASTUU010000192.1:0-3836 GCA_035759485.1 Nitrososphaeraceae archaeon | reverse complement strand
CGCATTTGGTTTTGCCATATACTCAAACATCAAGCCTACTGTTGACGCTTTTAAATCATTATTTGAGCTAGTTTGGTGCTCGTATGAAACAAACGAGAAATTGCGGCAAGCAGATAAAGTGCAAAGAGAATTTATCAATATTGCAGCTCACGAACTCAGAACACCAATAGTGCCAATACTTAATCTTTCTGAATTACTGTATTCTAGTGTAGAAGAGCTTCATGATGAACACAAACAAAAAGAAATGTTAGAAATGTTAGAGATAATTGTCAGAAATGCAAACAGATTACATCAACTTACAGAAGACATACTGGATGTTACGAGGATCGAAAGCAACACACTAAAGCTAAGAAAAGAGAGGTTCAATCTGAATGATGCAATATTAAATGTTGTAGAGGATTACAGAAAACAAATAGCAAATGGTAGTGTAAAAGTCACATACGAACAGGCGAATAGTACTACCTTGGTGGAAGCAGATGGAAGACGCCTGACCCAAGTTATTTCCAATCTGCTAAGTAATGCCATCAAGTTCACAAAAGAAGGCACTGTGACTGTTGGTACTACTATAAGAACAAAGAAGAATGAGAACGATGAAGCAGTAGAAGGAGAAGAAGTTGTAATAGCCGTAAAAGATACTGGTACTGGTATAGATCCTGAATTAATGCCAAGGTTATTTACAAAGTTTGCCACAAAATCGTATCAGGGAACTGGACTTGGCTTGTTTATTTCAAAAAGCATAATTGAAGCGCACGGCGGCAAAATGTGGGCTGAGAATAACAATATTAGTTCTAATGACGGAAAACAGCAAGGAGCCACATTTTACTTCACACTTCCAGTCATGAATAGATGAATTCCCCTACATGGACGAGGAGATGGAGGCGAGACCAACAAACGACTAACGATGAGGACAAGGCGAATAAGAAAATTCTTTTGGTAGATGATGAGGCTGACGTCATTTATACAATAAAAAAAGTTTTGGAAAATAATGGATTTGTAGTAGATTCATATACCGATCCGACTTTGGCATTATTTAATTTTAAAGCTGGATTATATGATTTGTTACTCCTTGATATTAAGATGCCAGAGATGAGCGGCTTGGATTTGTATCAAAAGATAATGGAAGTAGACAGTAATGTTAAGATCTGTTTCATAACTGCTAGCGAATTATTTTATGAAGAATACCGAAGACTCGATGCATATCAAAGACTAGATAAAGCATATTTTATCCAAAAGCCAATCAGAACTGAAGAGCTGATACATCAGCTAAATGAAATATTATATGCACAGTAGAGTAAACGTGACCCAATTCTAGCTCTCGCATGAGCAGTACATATCTATATCCCGCTTACATTAGGCACTTAAGCTGTCAAAGCTAACAGTGCTATTGTTAAGCATTGAATTTATCTTGCTGATAAAATATTCTCTTTTTATTGGCTTTTTGATGATATTGTTATATTTTATATCAGGCAATATGCTTACCAACTCTTCTGCTATATCAAGAGCAGAACAAAAACATGCTGTCTAAACAAAATAATCTAATTTGTATATCGCTGTTGGTGTTTTTTGTAACTTGCTGTTGTTCTGTGGAAGTGGAGGTCAATTCTCTTAATGAGTATTGTGTCCGACAACTGCTTAAAAACAAGCTCGTTTCAATACCGTATTCCATAGCAGGAAGAAATGGACCGGGTGGGGTTTGAACCCACGACCTCAGCAGTCCAGCCAGCTTTCTTAGACTGCTCTTTTTACGTCGTACTAAATGGGCAGCTATGAAAAGAAAGAGAACTGTAGAATATCAGTCTATGATGTGTCTGCATAAAATCTCTTAGTTACCAAAGCCATATCACCATATGAAGAATCTTAAGCAATGCATATAAGATTAAACCATGAGAGCTTGATATGACCATTCTCGCAATCCTCACAGGAGATGGTTTGACTAAAGAGATGTATGAGAACGTTCGAAGAGAAGTGAACTGGGAAGGTAATCCTCCACCTGGTGTAATATTCCACGCAGCGTCATTTGATGACTCTGGCAGGTCTTGTATTGCAGAAGTTTGGGAATCAGAAGAACAATGGAACAATTTTTTAAACACTCGTCTGAAATCTTCTCTGCAGAAAGCCAATGTATCCCCTCCAAAGACGCAAATGTTTCAAATCCACAAAATAGACGCTTTACCAGGACTTGACAGCTACAAACTCCGTTGACATTGATAATAATTAAAGATAAGATCTTGTTGTAAAAAGGCAGCACCTAGAGCAGAAGATGATGTACTGGTAAGATCATGCTGAGATAAAGCTAGGAATGTCAAACATCTCATCAATCTTCTCTATATCTGATTCACCTTAAGCTTCGCTAGAAGTTTTGTCCTACAACTACTCAAAACAACTTTGATTTTATGTCGTAGTTATCCAAATCGATAAAGATGAAGCTGGTGGGATTTGACCCCACGACCTCAGCACCTAGCAGCTTTCTAAGGCAGCCTCTTTTTACCTTCCACCATCTAAAATGAGCTTACTGAAAGAGAACCATTACCGCGGTTTCTTAAAATTTTAAATATGATAGATAAATGCTGCTCATTGCTTATGTTAAAGATTAATGTAGACAAACTAGACAAGATGGCAATGCATGGCGCAGAAGACGATCCGGATCGTAAAGTTACAGGGAATTTTGCTCTCTATAGTGCCGTAGGGACGAAGAGTGGCGCAGCTGTATATTTTGAACTTGAACCAGGTAAGGAGCTTGGCGCTCATACAGATAGCGCAGAAGAGATAGTGTATGTAGTAGATGGTACAATTGAGGCAACTGTAGGGAATGATGATAATGACAAAGATCGTCTATCGAGAGGAGAGCTTGGAGTCGTACCAGTCATGGAGCGTCATAATTTTCGAAATGTAGGTACAAATACAGCCAAGGTTATTGGATTCTTTTCCAGTCCAAATATTGTAAGCACTTTTGAGAAAGTGTTCATGCCTGCTAACCTTAGAGAATTTGATACTACAAAATTTTTGCTTGCTCCAAAAGAAGCAGCGACGACGACAAGTGCAAACACTGCATAAACTTTTTGCTTAAAATTGTTGTTAGACTAATTCTCATCTCAAACGAAATGGTATTGTCAACTGCTAGCCATGCTTGCCTCAACATTGCAACTGGTTTTGTCCGACATTTACCAAAAATGAGCTTAATTCAATACCGTAGTTCCCTCGTAGATAATAATGGACTGGGTGGGATTATTTGAACCCACGACCTAAGCAACAGCATTTTCCTAGGCAATTCACTAACTGATATCTAAAAGGACAACTAGAAAAAGAACCTAACTGTTCAAATCCCACCCGCTCCGACTTTTTTCTTTCTTTGTATGCTCCGTAGTCTTTACCGTCAAGTGAAGTTTTAAGAAAGCCAGACAAAACTTATAGCCACATCACCTGCAATCCTATCGGCTTCCCTATGTTAGGTCATCAAAATTCAAAGGAATCTACAATCTCTTTAGGATGGCTAATGGTCATAGCCATATTTCCGTTGTCTATCCTATCCAATTCTACCTTCAACAACTATTCTACGAGTGCGCTAGCTCAACCATTTATTCAAACTGTAAAGTACAGAGACTTAGTAATTGACTTAGGAAATGGCATCCAAACAAATGCTCAGTTAACCTTTCCAGCTGTTGGAAATGGTCCTTTCCCAGCTGTATTGCTTGTGGCAGGTTCTGGAGCAATAGATATGAATGAAACATTATCATCAGATTCTAAACCATTCTGGCAGATAGCCCAGTACCTATCTGAAAGAGGATTTGTAGTGTTACGATATGATAAGAGAGGAGTCGGTGCCAATAGCCAGATTA
>DASTUU010000191.1:0-1966 GCA_035759485.1 Nitrososphaeraceae archaeon | reverse complement strand
TCAATCATAAAGGTTAGATTAACCACCGTATTATCACAAAATATGATAAATCGTTCATCAATAGCACTATTATTTAGTCTTCTACGTGATATATTATCACGCCGTAAAGGTAAAAAAAAGGGTCTTCAATAAATCAAGACTAAATATGGGTCGTTTTTTAGACATATTTAGAAAACATGCAAAATGACGAAATTCGTCTTTCTCTTTGCTTTAGATTATTATTGTATTGATGCCGTGTCCTGACTTCTGCTCTTTTTTGAGTCGCATTATTCTAGTCTGACAATTCAACGACAGATTGACATATCATTATCAACAGGAACAACCAACTATTAATAATTGCAATTTCTGGTATGCAAAATGCCCACCCTGGAAGCTATTTTTTGACAATTATTGATAGATACATCTCCAGGAGCACTCTAAATGAAGACCTGGATACATTAATAATTTCACTAGATACAGATATCAAAATGCATATTCTACTGAAACTTGTTGACAATCAATTCAAATACCTAATTTCTACCCTGTCTTTTCACCCCTTTTTGCCACACTCAGATTAAGTTGGAAGCATCCGCTGCCGATTGGGGTTCCAACGGCCGTACCTGGGCCTGGTACGACAGAACCTACAAGCGCTTCCTTTGCTGCAACCGCCAGAGTGGCCGAAAGGCTAGTGGCCGCGATCCCGGCGTGACCGCTTCCTGTGTAATAGGTTACAATGGCATCTGCAACACTTTCAACTACAGGTCCTGCGAAAGCCTTTTGCCTCGTCTATTATCTACTTCCACTTTTTGCCTTTGTCGCTCTTTCAATCCTAAATAGTACAATTTAAACTACTACAAATGTGGATATGTAACTTTTCAAACCATGAAAATATATTCATACAGTTTAATAGTGAACCTCATCCGATCCAAGCAAAAGTCTCGAGCGAGCGTGAGCATCTCAAACCCATCTTCATTAGACGCTATCATTTCTACAAATATGCATTGGCTTGTGCTACCTTGAGGCCTACCTCTTTTATCATAGTCATGTCCCTGTCTATACTATTTCCTCGGGTAGTAAGGTAACCCCCTGTAATTATCCCATTTGCTCCAGCTTTAAGAGCAAATCTCTCTTTGTCTTTTAAATTAAGCTCTCTTCCTCCAGCAATTTTTAGAATCGTATTTGGCATTATGAACCTCCATACCGCAATAGTTTTTATAGCGTCCGTAGGTTCCAGCGGCTCTAGATTTGCTAGTGGAGTCCCTTGCTTTGGTATTAAAATATTTATTGGAACTTCATCGGGTCGAAGAGATCTAATAGCAAAAGCAAGTTCAAGTCTTTGTTGTAGTGTTTCTCCCATGCCTATTATACCACCACAACATAATTCTAGGCCCTCCTCCTTTACGATTTTAGCCGTATCAACTCTGTCCTTAAAATCGTGTGTCTTGCAAATTTGTGCAAAGAAACTCTCTGAAGTTTCTAAGTTATGGTTATATCTCTTTATACCTATAGACTTTAATCGCCTTGCCCTTTCACGCGTCATAAAACCTAAGGACACATTAACATCTATCGCCACTTTTTTCTTTAATTCAACTATGGTATCACAGATCTGTTCAAAGTCCTTTCCGGAAGGAGTTCGATATGCGCAAACAAGACAAAAGCTATTTGCACCACCTTGTTTGGCTTTATGTGCCTGTTCGATGATTGTCTGCTTAGGCAATAACGGATATTTATCTATGCCTGATTGTGAGTCATAAAATGAAGACTGAGCACAGAAGGAACAATCTTCTGGACACCGGCCTGCTTTTGCATTGATTAGCATTTCTACATCAACTAGTTCGCCCGTGAACTCACGGGTAATTATATTAGCGCATTTAGCAAGGGTTAGAATATGTCTTGTATCAAGTAATCGCTCAGCTTCTTCAAAATCAATGTTGCCTCCATCAACCACCTTCTTCATAGTATCATAAATGAAAGATACATTATCCAC
>DASTUU010000190.1:0-2780 GCA_035759485.1 Nitrososphaeraceae archaeon | reverse complement strand
TCTACTGACAATTCGCCTTGTATTAATGCTCCACCAATAACACCGCCTTTGACCTTATCCAAGGGTAAACCAGGCTTGTTTATATCAAATGATCTCAATACATGCATAATTGGAACCTTGTTCGTTAATCGTGGAGGTGTTTTTATTGACATCTCTATGGCCTCTATTAAGGCATCAATATTTAGCTTATGTTGTGCTGATATGGGAATAATTGGAGCATTTGAAGCTATGCTCTCCTTTACAAATTCATTAATTTGGTTATAATTTTCTATTGCTTTTTCGGGATCAGTTAGATCGACTTTATTTTGGACAATTACGATCTGTTTAATTCCAAGCACTTGTAATGCAAGCAGATGTTCTCTAGTTTGAGGCTGCGGAACTTTTTCATTTGCCGCGATGACTAATATAGCGCCATCCATTAACGCCCCTCCAGAAAGCATGTTTGCCATTAGACTTTCGTGTCCTGGCGAATCTACGAAACTGACTACACGTTGAAGGGTACTTCCTCCTCCGCAATTTGCACATTGCGGAGTGGTAGAATATCCAAGTGGACTAGGACATCGTAGACATTTGTAAAATGCGGCGTCAGCATAACCTACTTTAATAGTAATACCTCTTCTCAATTCTTCGCTATGACCGCTTGTCCACACGCCCGTAATAGCTTCTACTAAAGTGGTTTTACCATGATCAACATGACCGGCCGTGCCGATGTTTATATTCGGTTGATATCCGTATTGTTTTACATACTCATCAGGAAGAGTTTCTTTCCAATGCAACAATGAATGATAAAATTCTCGGGAGATATTAACCTAATTGATACTGTTTCCTATAATGGCTAGTCTAAAAGCAACTAGTTGGTGCTCAGTTTTCATCAAAAGAATTTTTTTAGTATCTTCTATATCGTACTAACTATCATCAGGGACAACAGTTCTGGTGTTAATAATTACTTTTTATCAGATTTCTTTGGCAATGAGTCGTTTGGTGATTCCTCTCCTTTCTTTACTTGGTTATGAGGTAGATTGCCTTCTACCAATGAACAGTTTATTTGGTATATTTCTTCGGTAACTAGGCTGCCTCTTACCAGCTTTCTTACTCTTGCTCCTTCCAAAGGGCTTCTCATTCCCACACCCCTAGAAAGCAAGACGTATTTTTTTACGCCGCCATGTACATCCGCACGCATGGGGGTTCCAGACTTGTCACTTCCGCCCGTTATCTTCATTTTTCCTGCGTCGACACCTATAATAGAGGAATCGAGAATGTCTCCGACTCTTGAACCAAGCAATGGTTGTGCTGAGATATCCTTAATTTCTCTAGAAACACTTTTCCCAGTCGGATCAGAGACAACCAATTTGAAATGTGCCAATATACGATACCATCCTTTTTACAAGATTTTTCAACTCGTAATTAAATCTTCCTAACTAAGCACAAAATAAAGCCAAAAGTGGTCAAATTATGGATACTATGTCCTCAGATAGCACTAAGGAGAGTAGAATAGAATGTCCTCGCTGTGGATACATTATGTCCAATTTACAGGTCTGCCATCTAAGATGTCCCAACTGTGGAGCCGAATTAACGTGCTCTGATAAAGGGAGTTTCTGGTAGCCTATCTCGTGATTATGCTATAGTCGAATAATATACTATTTCGTCTCTCCTATGAGAATTCTAAACGGTCCAAAGGATATCTGTTTCGATGTACCGTATAATAGCACAGGTCTGATATTTACAGCACAGATAATTGTCTACGAACTAAAGATGTTAATTTTGATCCCAATTCAATTGAAGATCATTAGCCATTTGTACTGCCTTTGTCTTCATTATTTCAAGATAGTCTTCATACGAGGAAGTAAAGCTGCAGGCTCCACAGTTAACCTCAGTCATATCCTCATTAACTAACGCTTTATTATTACAGTTAGGACATTTTGCCTCAATATTTGTCATTGGTGTCAGATGATCCCTTACAATTCTTTCCTATTTATGGTTGATGGTATTTGACTATCTTTTCAATTAATCGTCAAGTTCTTCATAATGAGCTGGCTGCATCTGAGATTACCTTGGTTCCGTAACTGGCTTGAGAACAATATATTTCGTGCTTTCTACACGATATCATTTATAAAAATGCTGCCCATGTCATTAGCAGACCTTGTATTGGTATTGACTCTGCATTTGACCAGCAGTTACAGTTGCAGCTACGTTAGGGCTCTCCCTTCAGTACTGTTGTAGGTAGATTGCAAACACCGACATTAAGTCAACCGCCTTTCTGTTGTTGTTCTTCCTCCTTTGTATGCTGACTACTCTGGTAACTCAATGATCTTCTTCTTCATTATTTCAATAATCGAATTATTTTCCTTAATCTATTCTTGTAGTTTTCCGTAGAGAATCTCATTACCAAATTACTTAAATTTACTCTTTGTTCATGTTTTGGACTAGCAGTGAGTACTGCGGTTGTAATAATATTATTGTTGTTATTTTCGATATTGTTGTTATGGTAGCCGCTATTATTGAAATCGTGCCGTAATAGCGCATCTTCAATTATTTCTGCAGCTTCTTCTAAACTACTATAATGATACTGTTGCGGAACAAACTCAGAATTTCCTCCAATATGTGGCACAACTGGAATTAAGCCTGCTGCCATTGCTTCGGCTACAGATATCCCAAACGGCTCGCCTACCAAAGGATGAAGATATACTTTTGATTTGCTCATAAGATGGAGTAATCGTTCAAAACTAGCGCCGACTTCCAGCTTCACATAATTTTTTAGACCATAACCATTTATCATACCT
>DASTUU010000189.1:0-3888 GCA_035759485.1 Nitrososphaeraceae archaeon | reverse complement strand
TCGTACAACTAATGCAGCGACCGCAGATGAAGTGTTTCAAAGAGTACAACATATAATCGATGATGTGGCAAAGCGCGGAGATCATGCCATTAGAGATTATACAAAAAAGTTAGATGGCGTTCAGCTCACGTCATTGATAGTTACAGATAAGGAAATAGAAGATGCTTACTCAAAGGTGAGTAGGAAACAAGTTAGATCTATAAGACTAATCCAGGACCGATTAAAAAGAAGCGAAGCAACTTTACTAAAACATTTTTTTAAAGAGATTAAAACTTCTTCAGATGGAGTAACGATAAACCGGCTAGCTAGGCCCCTCAAAAGTGTGGGTTGTTATATTCCAGGAGGAAAAGCACGCTATCCAAGTACCGTTATTATGTGTGTAGTACCTGCAAAGGTTGCCAAGGTAGAAAGAATTGTAGCAATTTCCCCTCCTTTGAATGATGGAAGAATCGATCCGCTAACGCTTGTAGCGGCACATATCTGTGGTGTCACTGAGTTTTATAAGATGGGGGGTGCACATGGAATAGCAGCTCTAGCTTTGGGAACCGCCACTATTAATAAGGTAGCAAAGATTGTCGGTCCTGGAGGGGTTTTTGTCACCGCTGCAAAGATTCTCGCCTCACGCAATGTATCAATTGACATGGTTGCTGGTCCCACAGAACTATTGATTTACGCAGACTCGTGCTCTCCATCAAGACTTATTGCATTAGATATGGTGTCCCAGGCAGAACACGGTTTCGAGACATTCTGTGGATTGGTAACGACCTCCGAGAAATTGGCAATAGAGGTGATAAACGATATAAAATTAATACTTAACAAAGGAAATACAAGACGAGAAGACATAATAAGAAGAAGTCTAAATGACAACGGCTTTATAGCCATATCCAAAAATCAATCAATGGCGATAGAGTTCGCAAACGAGCTAGCACCAGAACACTTGGAGATATTATCTTCTAATGCAAAAACAATTTCAAAAAAAATAACTACTGCAGGACTAACACTCGTTGGAAAGTACACTCCATCTTCAGCCAGTGATTATTGTTTCGGTTCAAATCATGTTCTTCCAACAATGGGCTATGGAAGATCAAGATCTTCCCTATCAGTACTTGACTTTGTAAAGGTTATAAATATTGTCGAAGCAACTAAAGCCGGGCTAACCAAAGTACAATCGGTCATAAAGGAAATTGCGTATACTGAAGGACTCTCGAATCATTATGAAGCAGTAAAGGAACGACTAAAGGAAATATGAAGTGGCTATCAAGTAGGTTAGAACATCTCTCTAAACTTGATTACTATGTTAAGCCGGGCTATAACGTTGGGGGGTACGTCAGACTAGACTCCAATGAAAACTTGATGTTGAACAGAGGATTTGCATTAAACATCATTACAAGAGCCCTAAAGGATATTGACTTAAGACTCTATCCAAGTCAGGAATATGAGGATTCTCTTTATCGCCAGCTAGAGAAATACTTGGGAATTAAGCAAGAATATATTGCGGCAGGGAACGGATCTGATCAAATAATAGACCTCCTCCTTTCAACAATAGGGCGCGGGAAACGTGTTACTGTTTTAACACCAACATTTTCTTATTTTCTAAACCGATGCGAGTTGCATGGACTAAAATTGGACAGAGTACCTTTGCGCCGGGAAGATAACACTATATGTGAAAAGGATTTCTTCAAGCTTGCTAAACAGTCTGAAATTGTATATATTTGCTCGCCAAATAATCCCACAAGCAACCAATTTGACAAAGGCCTAATGATGGAAATGATAGTAAACCTAGCAAACAAACTAATTCTGATAGACGAGGCCTATGTAGAATTCGCAAAATACTCATTGGCCCCTTATGTCACTAAATATGAAAATGTCGTAGTATTGCGTACACTATCTAAGGCCTTTGGATTGGCGGGAGCGAGGGTCGGCTATATGATAGCAAGCGAAAAGCTTATTCGTGTTTTTAGGTCCAGAATTCAGTTGCCTTATTCCCTAGATTCACTATCATTTAGAATAGCAAGCCTGGCTTTGGCTCGAAATGACCAGGTGAGAAAAACAATAGATAAGATCAAAATGGAAAGAGAAAAAATATTTGAGAGTCTTTCCGGGATAAACGGCATTAAAGTTTTAAAATCAGATTCAAACTTTTTATTCCTAGAATGTTGCGAAAAATATTACAATCAAATTGTAGAGCATTTGCAAAAGGCAAAGATCTCTGTCAGGCTGCTGGGTAGTATTGATGGTCGCACTGGTTGCTTAAGAGTCACTGTAGGTACAAGAGGGATGAACGCTAGATTTCTCAGAGCAATCGAAATGGTAAGAGATCACAATTAAATTCACAGAGGAAAACCCATGTCCAGATTAAGCCATTTGCAGATAGAGGCACTCAATAGCGTCGAGTGTGCACTGTTGGATGTTGACGGTGTATTGGTGGATGTCAGAAACTCATACAATCTTGCCATTAAAAATACCGTTGAATTTACAACCAAGTATATGATAGGAACGCCTTGTATCAGAACGCTGGTAACGGATACACTAGTCCTTAAGTTTAAGCAAACAGGGGGTTTCAATAACGAAATTGACATATGTTATGCAATAATTCTTGCATTACTATCTAGACCACTCCATGAATCCATAGTTGACACAAGAGAATTTCTTTTTACAGTAGCTAAAAATGCTAATGAGACTGGCATATTATCAGTTGAAAAATATCTGTCTTCTTTGTATACTTCCTCCCGCATTGAAAAACTAAAGGCAGATTTGGCATATCCTGCTCCAGTTGGAAAAAGCCTCTTAGCAACTGTATTTGATGAGCTTTTTTACGGGCCAACATTGTTTCGAAAGCAACACAATATGAAACCTAGATACTATCATGGCAAACCTTTTATCGAAAATGATAAGGTAGTAGTTAGAAAAAAAACTCTCAATCTGATCTCAGAGAAATTCCATGGAAATCTTGCCATCATTTCCGGAAGAAGCAGGGTTGCAGCTCAACATTCACTGAAAACTCTTTTCAAGGTTTTCAATACACGGGCCTCAGTTTTCCTAGAGGATGAGAATCGTGAACATTGGAAACCCAATCCCTATTCTATAAAAAAAGCCATGAATCATTTTGGTGCGAAAACTGCATTGTATGCGGGGGATTCAATTGAGGATTTGTCTATGACTAAAAAAGCAGAGAGGGAAGCGGATGCCAAAATCCTGTTTATTGGTGTTTATGGCTGCAGTGTACGACCTCAAGAAATGATAGACAAATTCAAGGAGGCTCATGCAGACATAATAATCAAAAATGTGGACTGTTTAACTAAATTACTATACAAAACAGACACGGGGAGAAGAACGGACAATTGCGCATCACAAGCGAAAAAATCGTGAACTGGATTGATAATTCTCATCAACGGAGGTATCATTAGGAAATTTATAGTCCATCTAGTCCTTAGAGTTTAGTTTTCATAACATGAGCACCGATACCATGATTTTTTTGTCAACTATAAGTTCTTTATTGTCCCAGAACCTATTACAGATGGTCACCGCCAGAGACAAAAAAGATCAAACCTATAGAGTCAGAGTTTTGCAAGATTCTGTAAAGTTTTATCTGCCACGGGTAGAAGGATACTTGGAAATCGTACGCAACATGGCGTCAAAATATGGTGCAATGTCTCTTATTGAATTCGATGGATACTTTCAAGGTAAGTTTGAACCTGTGAAATATACGCGAGTCGAAATTCATACCAATGATATAGATGAGGAAGCGATGACAGAATACGCCAATAAAATTCGACTAAAACTTAATCAAGAAAGCCTAGCCTTTGAATATAATAACCGTTTGATCCTTGTCTCACAGTTTTAAAAATACACCTCCAAGAAAACAAGTTATGGCGAGCATTTGTTTCA
>DASTUU010000188.1:0-1403 GCA_035759485.1 Nitrososphaeraceae archaeon | reverse complement strand
AAGTTCAGCGGTTCTATGATATTATCAGGGTGAACCAAATCATATGATTTGGTTAGTTCATGTACCGTACCTCGAATATAGACCCTGTTATGATTACTGCTTGGCAAGGAGCAATACCGTTCTATCGACTCCATTAATGCGCTTGCTTTTGCATGTTGATGAGTCATTCCTTTTCCGCTATAGACCCAAATGTAGTCTTCAGTACCAGGCAATACAGCGGAATAATTTGGTATACCTAATCTATCCATGCCTGTTATATCTGCCAGCCGGGTGACACCTATACGACGGCATATTTGCGATGCTTTTTCTAGTGTCGTTTCAGGAGGTACTATCCGAGACGTACCATCCTTAGACCATTTTTTCTGACTCTTAAGTTCTAGTCTACTCAACTTTGCCGCATGTACAGAAAATAGTAGTTCATATCAAGATTACTAAGACTTGCCTCATTAGGAATATATACAAGCTTTTTGTTTGTGTGGGTATTTGGACTCAAGACAAAGGGATGCTGAGATCATTAGCGAGATCTTACTTAAGGCAGCAAGTGAGCCTAAGTTCAGAAATTCATTAATCAAAGAACCGAGCAGAGTCTTGCAAGAATACGATATTTCAGAAGAGGCTAAGGCAATAATCAAGACCAGCATAATAGATTTGACTCAATAGAATATCTACAACGATAATGTATATAGTCATCTGCCAACACGGTTAATCCGCAACAGGTTAGGTGGCTCCCTTTGAATCTTCTCCTAGCAAGCGGGTGCTAGGTGCACCAAATTATCAGTCAAGCTTTGCCAGCTTTTCGTAACAAAACCTTGTTTGTCGTCGACTTTAGTTCGCAAGTTGATATATAGTGGTGCTCACCCCACCAAACTCTGACCTGAGCATGTACTTCCTGCTCGCCTACATTAAAATGAGACGCGTTGAGTGTAAATTCTTTTTCGACATCAAATAACAATGACTGCGCTTCTTCAACATTTGAGGGATAGAATGTAGTGTCATCTTTTATTATTAGAATCCAAATTCGATATGGAACTTTTGGATTTCTCGTCCAGAAAAGTGAAGCTTTCCGCAAACAGCCATTGTGAACCAGTTTCCTGGACCCCGATTTTAAATCAATATCTATTTTAATTCTAAAAAGGTTATCATGCAGGTCATATGCTCTTTCCCAGTTTCTCTGATCAAATACCCGCCTAATATTTCCGTCTATACTAAAGCTAATTCGAAAAGTCACCTGTTCATTTGACTTTAGATCTGTTCGAGAACTACTTAGCTTGACATTTTCGATCTTGTTGCTGATACCTGCCAACTAAATTGCAATATGGTATCATTTATATCCTCAATAAGTAGTTGTTGTCAATATAATGCAAGCGGAAGTGCTTAGCACTAAGGACAACGAGCTTGAACTA
>DASTUU010000187.1:0-11294 GCA_035759485.1 Nitrososphaeraceae archaeon | reverse complement strand
TTAACTCTAGAACTACCCTTCGGGCTATTATCCTTTCATGAATCTTTATTGCTGGCCTAGGAACAGAGTCTAGGATGTTTTCTGATATCGAAGGCATGATTCTATAAGAAACCCTAGGATCATATTCAATTGTCCCGCTCTGCCAATGATATTCTTTAGGGGCAATAACAACACAATCTACTAGTGGACCCGGGATATCAACATCCCTGGGATTTATCGTACCTGACTTTGTTAACCATCTAATCTGTGAATATACTTTGCCTTGGTTTGGTCTTGACTTTGTAGCCTGTGCAATATTGAGAACTGTTCCTCTAATACCTTCGTCCTGCAAAGATAAGTTACCGTTCTCATCAGATATGGATGACCTAATCAATGCATAATTTGGTTTTGGAGCTTGGTATAGAAGGTAGTCTTCGCCTTCGATATCAAGTATACTAACTTTGTACAACCCATTCTCATGTCCTTTTTCATTTAATGCTGCTCCCTCTCTTCGTGGATCAAGAGATGTGTCTATACCTATTTTTGTTAAAAGACCGGGTCTGCCTGATCCTATTTCCCTAAACCAATAAGAAGTAATTCCTATGGGCCAGCCGTAGCATTCAATTCGGTTATCAGAAACAAGTTTCTGAAACCAGGGTGAGAATCCCAGAAATGGCATCAAAGCACCTCGGAGAAATCCTTGATTTGGTTCTTTATGCAATTTTTCTGCTATCTGATCAAGTCCTCTACCGGGAACTGCTGGCAGAGCGTCCGATATAATAAAAATATTTCTTGGATGTGCTTGTTCAGTATACCTCTTGTATAATTCAACGATTAAAAATTCAGGAGTTGTTGCCATATTGAAACCAGAAATTGCAACAACGCTGTTATCCTTAATGTCATATAGACTGTCGATATCTGCAATTTTTGAAAGCATACTTTGATTCATTGATTTCTTGTATCTTCAATAAATACCCTCTAATCAACTACAACTCTAATTTTCTAGAATTTACACTAGCAGATAATAATGCTGTTAATTTGTTGTTATTGTCTTATAACCAAATTACTAACAAATTCCTTTATCTTATATTGTAACAAACAACAAAATTAATCAAAACTTATCAAGACGTCGCCTGTCTTTACGGATTGTCCTTTAGTCACTTTCACTGCTCCTACTATTTTGTTTGCTGGAGATTTAATTTGAATCTCCATCTTCATTGCCTCAAGTATCATGAGAACTTGACCTTCTTTAACGGCAATTCCTTTTGTCGTACGAATATCTATTATCTTGCCACTTATTGAAGCTTTTAGTTCACGAAGTGGAATATGACTTAATGAAGTTTTTGAAACCAAATATGTCATTCCATTTATTATCATAAGTGAAGGTTCCCCCTCTTCTTTGAAATCTAAATGATAGGTCTTTTCGTTTATCTTAATGCTTTTCCCTTCATCCATATTAGTAATCAAGTCCAGCTCTTTGTCGCTATTGACCTGCACTTTATTTTGCATAATCTCAATATCATAAATTATCCCATTGACTTTGAGTTTCATTGCAATTTCCTGTTGGGGCGGCTAAGAACGATAGGGATAATGATGGTAAATGTCAAAAAGATCCATCCAATCCAATCTGCTGTTCATCCACGGATCTTGTTGTTGTTCTTCATTATGTCTAAGGAACTCAATCCTCCTTGGAAGTAAGGAGAAAACTGCAGCGGCAATATCTCCGTCTCGTATCGAAAAAGATCTCATTTTATCAACAAACGAGGTGTCATAATATCCATCAATAAACCTTGTATCATTTAATGCTGATACGTGAAAAGGGATAGTTGAAGGAATACCAGAAATTCTAAAAGATACAAGCGAATCCTTCATTTTTTCTATTGCCTCATGTCTATTGTTTCCCCAGCAGATTAATTTTGCGATAAGAGAATCATAAAACGTCGGTATAGAGTACCCTGCGTATAAAGCAGTATCAACTCGAATGCCATCTCCTTTAGGTACACTAAAATTTTTAACTGTACCTGGAAAAGGGATAAAGTTAAGGGGATGTTCCGCATTTATCCGGCATTCTATTGCATGACCCCTTGGATTAATATTTTGTTGATTCACAGATAGCCCTTTACCCAATGCCACTAAAAGTTGCTGTTCAACTATGTCCACACTAGTAACTGCCTCTGTTATTGGATGCTCAACTTGTATCCTAGCATTAACCTCCATGAAATAAAATCTATTATCCTTAAATAGAAATTCTACTGTTCCCGCATTTTTATATCCAATTTCTTTCATTATCTCTACAGCGGCATGAGTGATTTCATTTCTCTTTTTGGGACTCAGAGCTGGTGATGGCGTTTCCTCAATGAGTTTTTGATGTCGTCGTTGAATAGAACACTCTCTTTCTCCCAAGTGAACTATCTTTGTATCATCAGCAATAATCTGTACCTCTATATGCCTTGGATTTTCTATATATTTTTCAATATAGACCCTCTCTGAGCCAAATCCAATCATAGATTCACTTCTTGAGGAGAGATATGCATTGGCAAGCTCTTCGTGAGAATTTACTATTCTAAGGCCTCTTCCTCCACCTCCCTCTACAGCTTTGAGTATAATAGGGTATCCTATTCTTTCAGCGTCTTTTATGGCATCACTTTCATTAGAGACCTCAGCACCTTCGACTACTGGTGCAACTTTCGAAGCCACCTTGCGCGCTCTAACCTTGTCACCTGAAATGATCATGGCATCAAGAGGCGGTCCTATAAATATGACATCATCACTGGTGCAGTGCTCTACAAATTTGGGATTTTCAGAGAGAAAACCGTAGCCAGGATGTATATAATCACAACCAAGTTTGTTTGCTGCATCAATAACTTTGTCAGCTCTGAGGTAGCTTTCTTGTGGAAGAGAACCACCTATGTTTAGTGATTGCTTACAATATTTTATGTGCAAGGAATCCTTATCAGCATCAGAATATATTCCATATGGGTGTAGGCCAAGTTTTTTACATGCTCTAGCAATCCTTATGGCGATTTCTCCCCTGTTTGCAATAAGGACATTCTTATTAATACTACTGGCCACAGAAAAAGAAAGTTTTAGAATGCTTAAAAGTCTTAACCAATACCTGCTAAAGGAGAATTTACAGAGACATTATTACAGTGGAACTTCAGACAGGTATATTGCCATGTTTCCTTCTGGGCCTTTCTTCTCTCTTTCTATAAATAGCCTTTAGGGCCGCTATCAGTCTCTCTCTTGTTTCCTTAGGTTCAATTACGTCATCTATATATCCTTTTGAAACAGCAACGTAAGGATTAGCAAATTTTTTTCTATACATTTCTGCCAATTCTGCTCTCTTTTTTTCAGGAGCCTGTGACCCTACAATATCGTGTTTAAAAATTATGCTGCATGCTCCTTCAGGTCCCATAACGGCAATTTCAGCTCTTGGCCATGCAAAGTTATAATCGGCACCTAAATGCTTACTGTTCATTACGTCATAAGCTCCACCATATGCTTTCCTTACAATTACTGTAAGTCTGGGCACTGTAGCTTCTGAAAAAGCGTAGAGCAGCTTGGCCCCATGCCTTATTATTCCTCCCCATTCCTGATTAGTGCCTGGAAGAAAACCTGGAACGTCAACAAGGGCTACCAAGGGAATGTTGAAGCAGTCGCAGAATCTAACAAAACGTGTAGCTTTGTCACACGAGTCTATATCTAGTACGCCGGCTAGAATTTCTGGGTTATTAGCTACAATACCCACAGAATTACCATCAAACCTTGAAAATCCTACTATTATGTTTCTTGCCCAGTATTTCTGAACCTCAAGAAAATCGCCATTATCTACGATTTTTCGAATAACTGTTTCCATATCATAAGATTGGTTTGGGTTTTTGGGGAGAATTGAATTGAGTTTCTCATCCTGCCTTTTGGGATCATCTATGGTAGCAATACGAGGAGGACTTTCAAGGTTATTGGAAGGGATGAACGAAAGAAGGTTTCTGAGAGTTCTAAAGCATTCATGTTCATCCTCCACGAGAAAATGTGCGACCCCACTTCTTTCATTATGGATTTGAGCACCTCCCAATTCATCATAGGTTACATTTTCGTTAGTAACTTCCCTTACCACTTCTGGTCCTGTTATGAACATGTAAGCTGATTTTGTCATAATTATGAAATCTGTTATTGCCGGAGAATAAACAGCTCCTCCAGCGCAGGGACCCATTATGAGGGATATTTGTGGTACTACTCCCGAATACCTGACATTTCTACGAAAAATTTCAGCATATCCAGCAAGGCTGTCCACCCCTTCTTGAATACGTGCCCCCCCAGATTCATTTATCCCTGTTATAGGAGCCCCTTGTTTTGCTGCAAGGTCCATTATTTTGCAGACTTTAGAAGCAAATGCCATTCCTAGAGATCCGCCTAATACAGTAAAGTCATGTGAAAATGCATACGTGAGACGACCGTCTATCATCCCATGTCCTGTAACTACTCCATCTCCAAGAAACTTCTTATTTTCCATTCCAAAGTCAGAGCATTCGTGTGTAACAAAGGGGTCAATTTCTACAAAGGTTCCAGGATCAAAAAGTATATTCATCCTCTCAAAAGCAGTCAACTTCCCTTTCTTTCTCTGTTCTTCCTGTCTTTGTTTGCCACCGCCAAGAAGATGTTGTATTCTTTTCTGTTCCAGCTCTGATAAATCCATATTGTAATATCAGGGTACATGAAATCAGCTTCTAAAAAAGTTTTAAGGGATGAGATAATTAGTATGACATCATAGGATATAGTCATTACGAGGGAACATGGAAAGAAAAGATTGACAATGTCTAACAACTCTCACAAACAAAAAAAGGAAAAAATAAAAAACCTGTCCTGATAGTGCATTAGTTGTTGTGGATAATGATGTAATAGTATTGGTAATCGCCATTCTGATAGCTAATAGTTAGCAGAAGGGCTTTATCCTCCTCATTATTACTGCAATTTGAACCAGAAGCAAGGGAATAGAAACTGTTTGAATACTAACTCTTTCTGAAAGATGGTATAAAATAGTAGTAGAATTATGATCTTTCCCTCAACCATTTCCCCACTTCGGGCCAAAGTTCCTTGTGAGCGTCTTTTCCTATCATTAGACCAACATGTCCTGAGTCAAGTTCATTTATGCTTTTGTCATGACTTCCTGTCAATGTATCATTAAGAGCCTTACTAGAGCTTGGAGCCACTAGATCATCCCTTTTGGCAACAATATTAAGAAATGCCATATCAATATTCTTTAAATTAATAACCTTATCATTGTGTCCCCCGCCAATCCTCATTTTATTTTTTATAAGCAAATTTTGTTTATAACAATATTCTACAAATTCTCTATATATTTCACCAATTATCGGAGGGCTATCGTATAGCCATGTCTCTGTTGCAAGGAATTCTGCTATTGATTCTAAACTACGAGGCTGTTCAAATATTTATGACTGTATTCTATGGGGTTTCTAATGATAAAGGCAGCATTTAGTAATACTCCGGGTAGATTTCCAAATGTATCGAGAAGGAGATCTTTTTTCATGGCTTTAGTCCAAACAGCAAGCAAGGAATTATCAAGATCGAAATCTCCTGGAGTTGCAATAGTCACCAGATTTTTTACTTTTTCAGGATGGATGGATGCATACATAAGTGCAAGATCGCCACCCCAGCAATAGCCAAACAAAGATACTTTGTCAGATTTTGTAACCTTTCTTATAAGATGGAAAGAATCAGGTTTTTGTTTCAACTGGTGCAGGGTTAGGGTTGCTATATATGATAAAGAAGGAGAAAAAGACCTCAAAGGAAAATATCAACGATATCATGATCAATTTAGGGTCCAGGAATGATGGGACATGATATGATGATGGGACCTACAGGTGGAATGATGGGAGGAGAAATGATGGGACCAATGCACCAAGGTATGATGATGGGAGGATATCCTGGCTAATAGGTAAACTAAATATCTTCATCTTTTTTTCAGGGCTTATAGATTTGACCAATAAATAGTGTACCTTATTTCATCTGAGCACAATACTTGTTAACTCATTATTTAGATGTCCGTATTAAATCAACTATTAACTATAAGAAATAATCTCAAGCTTAGGACTGGAGATAATCTGGTATTCCCATATTATACTACCATAGCATAATGTAAAAGGATTGCTTGTGTTAGCTCTATCTATTGTCATTTTTTTTTATAATAAAGATAATAGTCACAATAGAAAGACGTAATAACAAAAACCTATCATTTTGACTATATGAATAAAAAAGGGATCTGCAAGAATTGTGGTGATGATATTAGTGATGACATCAATTCCAATGAGTTTTGTTCAGAACAATGTGGAGTAGAATATCAGATGGAACACTATAAAAAGTAAGTGCAAATAACAAACTATCGTGTCAAAAAATTGATTGGAAATCTGTTTAAATAATATACTACAAAATGTTACAGTATGTGTGAGCTTATATCAGACTACGAATACAGCAAACTCTTCAAGAGAAGAATGAATAAGCTTGCTGAGGAAGCAGAAGAACAACCAGAACTAGAGAGAGTAGAAGAGCAACCTTTAGTCGCTTCAAAGTAAAAGACCAGATTGCGATTAAAAAAATTGCTCTGTCAGAAGCATATTTCTTCTCTTGACTCCTTTATTTTAGATATTATAAGTGCATTAGCATATTATCAGCAATGAAAAAAGATTTCATAATTTAAGAAGCCTCCAAGACGGTAGTCAATATGTATTGGTTGCTTTTACAGATTTTTGTAAACCTAAAAATATTTAAAGTGGATGCTTAGTTCCTCAATTGTAAAAGGTGGTGAAGGATGGTGGAATATAGTATCGTCAAATGTCTGAAATGTGGCAATGATATCGAAAATGGAGGCCTATGTGAGCATTTACGTAAAATTCATGAAGAGAATGTAGAGTCGTATGTTGAGCTATTACAGAAAAAAGTAGAAGAATTAGAAAGCAATATGCTAAAGGATAAGAGAAATAGCAAGTTAAATATTATACATGATGAACGCATCATTAAACAGCCAAGTCCAAAATTAACTAATATTCATGGAGAACAGATGGAAGAATGATAACATAGCCGTGCCAAATCTGGCCTGGCATATCTTCTGCTTAGTTCTTTAGGTAACATTTAGTTCAATTTATTGTGTTTTCTAAATGCAAAATGGTATGCTCCAGTAGCTAGAATAATAGCAACGAGATACCACATAGGTATAACAAAACTACCTAAGTCTAATGCTCCTAAGTGCATAGAAGTCCAATCAGAAGATTGCATTAACTGTCCACCTTTTGGATCGTCTTGCAGTGGCAGCACTGCTCTATTTACAAACCAGGCAAAATCTTCTACGACAATGGCAGTTATCAAGTTAGCACAACCAAGGAAAAATGCTTTTATCCTCTTTCCCTTTCCAAACAACCTAAATGTCATGTCATCAAACAATGCAGCAAAACTTATGAGAATAAAAATAAACAACATTGGAAAAAGATGATACTGATACAGGTTGCCAATTATTGGTTTAGTTTCTCTGCTACGATCAAAGTTAGGATCATTGACCTGCACCTTTCCATTTGAAATCTGTAGAGCAGGATCTTTGATGTAGTAATATTCCAGATGAGCAAAACTAACAGAAAAAACTACACAAATAACTGCGGTTGTGATAAATTCTATTCTTCTTGCATCTAAATGTGTAGCAATACGCTCTAGTTTGGTTGAATGATGGTGAACAGGATTGTTATTCTGGTCGTTTTTCGTATCTGACTTTGGTTTCAGTTTCGTATCTCTACATATGTGCAGTCTGCCGTATTTATTACATGCTGAAACCCTTTTTTTCTGTAGACATTATATTTACTGCTGCATTATATAGTATTTAGTGATGAGAGGATAACAGCCTTACAATGGGTGTGCGTTCAATGCTCTCCATTACTGTAATTTAATTGATGTCTTGCCTCTGAAATTTTTGGGAGGATATCCTGGTTAATAAGTAAACTACACACACCTTCATCTCCTGAAGCCACCCTTCATTAGTTTTTAGTTGTTTCATCAGGTTTTAATCCGTTATGTAGCAAATTGGGTCTTATTCTATCATTCTCAATCTTCTCAAACTCTTACAATAGAGAAAATACTAGCCATTCTTGCTATTTTGGATTCCAAAAGAATAAAGAAGTCATTTTAGGATAACAAACAGATCTCTATGATACCTATAATTTGGCAGTCATAACATATAACATAGTAGTTATATACTGTTTAATATGAGGTTAGCACCAAAGGAGTTTTCCGCATGAAAGCTACTGAAGGACAAGACGAGAAATGTGAATTAATTGGTATTTGGGAGGTACTAGGTAGGCGATGGTCTTTGCTAATATTAAAAAATTTGAGCACAAAAGAAGTCATTCGGTTCAATGAATTGAAAAAAGTATTGTCAGGAATAAGCAGTACTGTATTAGCTGATAGACTATTAGAGCTTGAACGTGAAGGCCTTATCTCTAAGAAAATTTATCCTGAGATACCACCTAAAGTTGAATACCGTCTGACTACCCGCGCAAAGGAACTGGAAGTCATTATAAAAGAATTGGCAAAATGGGCTAGCCGCTGGAAGACACCAGAGTTGCAAAAATCTGCTCCTAACAACGTACCAGTCACACAATAGATAGATTGCACTACTGCAATCTATTGGAGTTTGCTCTTTTTTCTACTCCTTTGATGGTGTGGCACATACTTGTTGTGTCTGCTGTCGTTGTACAGTATCACCATTATGGATTGCAGGACCCACATTACCTGTTGAACCAGTAACCAATATTGTATCTGTCATTATTTAACTCCTCTTTAGATCCTCTATGGAATCGAAAATAAATGGAAATCCTATATTGTTATCGATCTGATATCAGAATGCTCGCATGCCGGGAACACTAATTTAAAGAATCCTCAGGACCTGCGAAATTGCGCAATTGAGGAACACGAAAAATACATTTCACGGTCCCAGGATCTGAAAGTGGATGGTAACCAAATTAATGTCGACGAATTTGGAGTCCAATCTCCATTATTCAACTTCACCTTCCCCCAAAACAACCTGTTCGGGGCACTCCGGGACCCACTCAACGATTGTCTGATGGATGGTTCATCATGTTAGAACCATTAAGTCCGGGAAATCACACTATAGGGTTTTCTGGCGAGGTAAGCAAGCCTCCCCCTGGAGGTTTTCAACTGCTGCTACTTACAACCTAGATGGCAAGAATGAACGGTAAGAAGAATTTCACACTTGATAGTGGAAATAGAGTCAGTGGAGCACGGGAGTTTTCGGAAAGCCGTGATGACCGAACGTAAGATTGTTAATGCTATTTCCTGTCATTGCAGCAAGGATTATCTTGTACCTAGAGGTATACTGAATCATGAAGCCTACTAAAAAAGGAACACGAGCCCAAGCTTCAAATCCCACTTGCCCCACCCCAAACTTGTCTCTTTATTAGGTTATATTATAACATCCTATCATAGAAGCTGCAGGCGATGCTGTTAATGGGCTAGCAATAGCAAGAGAAGCATTCAAAGAAAGAAATAATAGAGGAGAATAGAATTAACGGACCTCTATTTTTGAAAATAGATAACGTGTGCAAATATGATTTTTGTCTTTATAGCAAAAGCTAAAAGATCTAGTACCATATTAGGAATAGTGACATTTATGAGCTTAACACCTGCTACTGGATCAGAAATCGAGGAACAATTAGATAATGCTTGATTTTGGAAGGTTTTGCATTTTCATGCTTGTTTATATCTAGCAGCAACTTCGCTACTTTTGCTTACTTTATTATTATTGGAAGAAGTTAACTTTATACATCTACCTTTGTTACACATTTACCAAGATAGCAAGTGCCATCTGATTGGAAAACTCTTGAAAGCAGGCTAATTTATAAAAATCCATGGATAAAACTACATGAGGATAAATTAAGGACACCATCTGGAAGGACAATGCTATATTCGTGGTATGAATCTGCAGATGTTGTTGTTGTAGTTCCATTTCTTGATGATAGTACGCTAGTTATGATTAAGCAATATAGATATCCTTTGCATAAAGCCTTGCTAGAATTCCCAGCAGGGCATATTGAAAATGGAGAAAATCCTAAAGACACTGCAGTAAGAGAATTAGCAGAAGAAACAGGTTATCATTCTAAAGAAATTGAATATGTTTATGCATACCATCCATCTGTTAGCAAAACCAGACAGGTTGTATATATTTTCAAAGCAAAAGAGTTGACAACAGGAGAAGAAGTGATGGGCAGTTTAAGACATGAGAGTACGGAAGATATTAAAGTTGAAAAGGTAAAAGTAAAGGAATTGGCTCAGATGATAACCGATAAAAAGATTGAAAATGCTGGAACTTTGATTGCATATCTAATTTGTTGTACAGAATTGTAAAATTAATAGCATGTATCTTCTGGATATTATAGTTAGTTTTGTGTTTTCTAATCGTTCAATCATCTGTAGTATTGGTTCATTAAAATTTATCTTCTTATTTCTGCAGCTATAAGCAATGGTTATAATATACTTTATTCACAATATAGATTCCTGACCATGCATCCCGCTGCAACACCTTCATTTTAACTACAATTCCGCCATCTTTCTTTACTATCTACACATTAAATGGTGGTGATTGAATACGATATTTTCTTAGTTCTGATCCAGGGATATCTACTCCGTCAACACTCACATGTAGTTGTGTAACTTGATCTTGAATAGTTTTTGCACACATACGTAATTCTTGTATTGTTTTGAGGTCTGGGAATTCAGCAAAACAACATTCAGAATTAAGTATTGGTAGAAGAATAGCCTTTCCCTCAGGTATAGTACATTCCCTTACTACCGGTTTACCATAAGTTCCAGGGAAAAACCATACAGGATCATTCTGACTTACAGTACAATATTTACCAGTATCATCATACGCTGGATGAATGTCTTTTGGTATAGAGTATGCCCATTGCCACCATTTAGCTGTCCAATCTCCATACGTCAAACCGAAAGGCCTAGAGTATTCATCAAATACTGCTGCCGCTGATGATTCTGTCATTGCTTTTGTGGAGTTAGTCATAGCTAAAGTTATATTTTCATTGTTGTAAGGCTGCATCAATAGAATAGCCCAAGTAGTGGAACGAAACAGGTTCATAGAAGATAAGCATTTTATTATCATTGATTGTTTCTACCATAGATCCTGGTTTTCGATATCTGGCGTTACATTTCTATGGAAGTATTTCGATCAACTAAATGGGTCCCATTGTGTTAACTAGTAGTGGATACATATCCGATGAAGACGACGA
>DASTUU010000186.1:0-3375 GCA_035759485.1 Nitrososphaeraceae archaeon | reverse complement strand
TTATAAGAGCCCAGGATTTTAATAAAAACTGCCTTCTTCCTTACTGCCTCAATCAGATCGCAAATCCGCTTATCGAGACTATGTCCTTCAAAATCTACATAGAAATAGTATTCCCAGGGCACCTCTTTTGTAGGGCGTGATTCTATTTTGGTGAGGTTGATCCTTCTGTTGGCAAATTCTTCCAGTATCCCAAACAGTGCTCCAGGAGTGTGTCTAACAGAGAACATTATTGATGTCCCATCATGTCCTGTAGGCTCGGATACCGCTTTTGATAAAACAAGAAATCTTGTATAATTATTTTTTTTGTCCTCAATACCCTCTTCCAAGATCTCCATCCCATATAGATTTGCAGCTCTTTCGCTCGCAATTGCCGCAGCGTCTTTCATTCTGTTTTCCTTAATCATTTTTACGGCTCCGGCTGTATCGTAGGTTGGGATTGGTTGTAGGTTCTTATTCTGTAAGTATGCCCTACATTGCGCGAGGGCTTGAGGATGAGAATAAACAGACCTCATCTTCGAGCCGTCCACCCCAGGATTGATGATAAGGCAATGTCGAATCTGTTGATAAATTTCACCGCATACTACCATGTTTGTGTTAAGAAGGAGGTCGTAGGTTTCGTTGACACTGCCTTCAATTGAATTTTCGATTGGGATAACTGCAAAGTCAACTGTACCAGCTTCTAGGTATTCAAATACATTTTGAAAGGATTTTGCAGGAAGAGGCTCGGCTTTGGGGAAGTAACTCAATGTGGCTATCTCTCCGTAAGCACCAGGTTCACCCTGAAATGCTACCTTCTGTACCGCCATGTTGCTACAAACTTACCATTCTCAGGTCCTATTGATCAGCCGAAAAGTTTCTTTGCCATAATCATGTGTTAATTTCCTTTCCTCGTATAAGCCGCATTCAATGCATTTTATGGTATTACTATTCACACGCACAGTGTCCCCTCCACAATTCAAGCATATAGTATAAAGTACCCCGAATTCTTTTTCGTCTATCACGATATGAATAGTTGAATTTAATAGGCTGACTACCCGACCTCTAATAATATCTCCAAACCTAAAGACTATTTTTCCTCCCCTCCGGTCTCCTCTTTCCCGTCCCCACCCTCCGCCTCCACTGATCCTAGCAGATGTGATCGCAGAAAAGCCCGAAGATGATCTCTTGCCGTTTATAAACAACACTCTTATCGACAACATGCTTCCAAACAACATTTCTATATACCCCACCAAAATATCTCCGATTTTAGGTAACATAGGAGAATTCTTCTGATCAATTCTAACGGTTCGTGTTCTGAAATCATAGACTTTCGTTCCGACCGTCATGGACCTGATGGAACCATTTTCAATGTATGTATTTTTTCCACTCTCGAATTCTTCAATAGAGGCTAAATGGTCGCCCGGGAGAATGGGAGAATTGGTAAGCCGCGTTCTACGTTGTTCTTTCTGATCTGTCATTGGACTTGTACAGTCCCCGTATCCGCCCTTTGAAGTTATAATTGTTACACTATGTCGCCTTGGTGCAGTCATCAAAAGCTACTCTTGCAAGTTCATGTGAAAAGCCCCTACGAGAGCAAGAAACTAAATATGGCCCTTTAGTTGTAGTATGACTGTTTTACTATGGAGATTTTAGAGGACAGTACATTAGCAAAATATCTTTTTGAGAAGTACTCTTCCAACCCCAAGAACTGGAATTTCATTATATCTACAACATCCCGTAGAGATGGATTTTTTGATGCGACCGTATCAAGCACGGATGAAGTTTGGCAACTTAAGATTGACTCGATATACAAACCACTTCCTATGGTACGTGGTACAAAGGTTGACATAGATTCCACCAAAATTGAGAGGCGGCTTAGCGGAGGCTCGGCTCCGTTTGGCTATAGGAAGCTCGATCCGTCTGTAATGATGACTTTATTGAGGCAGTTATCTGAAGAACAACAGTTAAATGCCACTGCCAAAGAAACTGAACTCCAGAATCAATTCAACTCTATACTAGGTTCTCTCGAAACCGTGAGGCCTGTAACTGGGAAAAGTTATGCATATGGTCCGTTTGTGTATACACAACAAAATCTAGCAGACGCCGACGAAAGGCAGAAACAGGCCTCTGAAAAACTCTCATCCAAACTTCGCAACGATTTGAGGAAAAGATATGCAAGCTACGGTTAGTTAGGAGGGTAAAAATTTCCGCTGCAAACTCAGGCAAGCATCAAACTTCCGTGAATAAATTCCAAATAGCTTATGAACAACGGCGACATAATGGATAAATTGCATCCAAAGTCTTCGAAGTAATGTGGCGTAATAATATTATTGCTATTGTGGCAGTTACATTCACCGTTGTCGGAGCACTATGGGGAATCGGGAATTTAATTAATACCCCTGAGGAATCCGCCATAAAAAATATCGAGGGCGTGACTTTAATAGCAGAGAACAATGCCTTCAATAAGACAAACCCCGATATCCACGCAAAGGTCGATACCCCAAAGAAGATCCTGATATTAAACAAGGACCTTAGGAGACATGATTTTATTGTAGACGAATTAAACATCAATACTGCTTATCTCTCGACTGAGCAATCGTTCACCACCGCCATCGCAACCCGAGTTCCAGGGACGTTTGAATATTATTGCTCATTGCATCCAGATACGATGCGGGGCAAGATAGTGGTCGAAGACAAATGACAATTTTGCTGCATAATCACATATTTCCAGGATAGCGGGCTCCAAGTTCGCACCTTTTGTTGAATATAGAAATTTGCTCTCAGCTAATAATAAATAAATAATATTCAGTTGTCTGTTTGACTGATGCCCCAACGTACTAATAAATATGAGTTGAAAAATAGTGCTGGACGTAGTAGCACATACAATGATTTAGATAACAAATTAGTCATTTACCGGTATGAAATACGGATTGTAGACTGCATAACAGCAAGGTCTAGAACTCAAAAATTTATCTCTCATAAAATTGGTCTTAATTCTTCGATTGTACGTGAGTTAATCTGCGAATTACTGCTCAGGGGATATATTCAACAAACTCGAAAACGCCGACTTTACTTTTGGCACAGTGACTTATTTTCCGCTACACTCGAAGGGTTAGCCATGGCTGAACGAACTAAGAGAGGGTCATGAAAGCAAATATTCACGTACTTAAAAAATATCATGCTTCTCTATATTGCCCAACAAATGACATACAGTGAATGCATGGAAATGGCTTACATTCAAGCCTTTGTATTAACGGAACCTCAAACTTATAATACGAAGGCAGGCTCTGAGCCTAAGGCTGACTACGAAAAGCCTTCAGTTTGGGACAGCTCTAATATTACTCGTTGTAGTCATCATAGTCGTCCTCAAACTCTTCCTCGCCAAATTCCTCAACC
>DASTUU010000185.1:0-34450 GCA_035759485.1 Nitrososphaeraceae archaeon | reverse complement strand
TTTGTCCAAATAGAGGAGGAAGTGTTGGTGTTGGCTGTTGTGTCAGTCCAAACATTGGCACTGGTTGGTCGGGTGTTGGAGATGGTGTCGGTTCAGGTGTTAGTATAGGTGTTGGTGGTGCTGCCATTCTTGTTGCTGCTGGTTGGTGTCCAAAGAAATCCAACCTGTGGAGCGGTTCCAACATTTCTACCAAATAGTGGAGGAGTTGTTAGTGTTGTAAGTGGTGTCACCTACAGAATCATCCCAAGTGGTACATGTTGACTGTCTTCAGTCTTGTTACCTTACCTGGTAGTCGTAATTCATGACATACATACAGACAGAAAAACCAGCCGCCTTCTATACGTGCCTATAAAATAGACGAAGGAAACAGAGTGTATTATAAGGTTCAAGCTGCGAAGTACTTGTATCTCCAACCAAGTCCAAAAAGGTGAAATGATAGTAGCCATTACACAATTAAGAGGAAAGAGATGAGCAGTGACCCAACGGACAAGGAGGACAAGAGTGCAGAGCTGACTATAAAAAATCGATTAGAATTACTCTGGCAGGCATTGTATAAAGCGCATGAAAATACGCGCGGTGCGATAGAGAAAGAAAAAATATTCTCAGCTCATGAAAAAAATTGGCAGTCTCATAGAACGACAATAAATATGCCAGTTTATACCACTCAGTTAAATAATATATCGAGAAATCTGATGAGATTGAATGAGATCTGAATCTGTGAAAGTAACGGACTCCTTCTTTTAAAAATACATCAGACCATGATTTAGCCCTTATCTCTGGGTGACAGATTATCATGACAATCACAATAGACTGGATCTTCATTGCCGATTTGATGTTCTCCGTCTTTGTAAAGGAATGAATATACCACGACCTTATCGCCGTGTTTAACTATGTGCTCTCCCATATGCTTGAATTTGTAGTCTCGATTAAACTGCACAACTTGATCTTTTGTTCCTTCGCTTACGAGAATGTGGCCAGGATAACCAATATCCATGATTCGTTTTGCCATTACCATATCTCTCCCCCATGGTGCAGCATGCGACGATCTCTTGTCAAAATGACACACGGGGAGAGTCTCTCCGCCACTAATGCCTATTCTAATTTCTATCTTTTCCGAATCAAAATGTCCTTCTTTTGATGTATTATATTTCAAAATCCCTCTATGTAGGTTGATTGCGAGTTCAAAAGGATCTATGACACTCTGAAAACAGATGACGGCTCCGTCCCCTGTGGAGGCATGATACTTAATGGACCACTTATATGTGTCTGAATAAGTAGTGTTAGGAAATAACACATTGCCAAGTATTTCATTAAGAGCGTTGAGTTTGTTAATCTGCTGTCTTAAATCTAATCTACTATCTGAAGACCCTACTACATCAGTGTAGAAAATGTAATAATAAGCAGGCACGTCATCATGTCTTGACATACATGTAATAGGATATTCCGAAATTTAAGGAATCGTGAAAGTTATACAAATAGTCATTGACGATGACACTGCTTGATATCAATAGTAAATATAATTCACTTTCTTCAATGTCTCTTAATACCAGTATTAATATCATTTAATCAATCTAATTTAGAACTAATCTGAGACTGATCGCTCTGCCGTCGCAAGACCCATGCCACTGCTCCCTCCTGTAATAACTGCAAGCTTTCTTCAAGCTAACTTTTCTTCTATTTTTTCATGATAGTGAAATGTGTTGCACTAGTTTAAGGAGAGCAATCAGAAGCACCATTTACTTGCTTGCAAATGAGTTCGAACGTCTTGTTAGAAGTGTACATAAAGACTTTTAGAGTTGGCCAATCAAGAGCATTAGTCTTCTCATCTCGTCGATGCCATCTTTTATCGGCACAAGATTCACCATCAGTCCGGTAAAGTTCAGTAAACCGAGAAGCCACAATGTCTTCATTTCCAGATATTACCAAATTGTCCACAAGTGCATTAGAAAATTGACAGCAAGAGCTGGCGGAGCTGGAAAGGCTATCTCATTAGTTTCTCAGGATAGAGTTGATGACTTTGGAAGAATTCAGAACGACAGAAAGACCCATTCACAAGCTAAATGAAGAGATGGGAATTGAAATCCCTGTAACTCGACAGTATGTGCATAGGGATTATCGCCAAAGACGCGGTAGTAGCAATTATAGAAGATATAATAATAGCGGCTACGGTAACGGCTACAATAACAGTTACATAAACAATGCTTACTCCAACAACTATTCTGGCTACAGAAGCAGAGGCCCTAGCTATGACAGCGAGGAGAGTCTGAGGCAGTATACGAGGGATGGTAGAGCCGGCAGCAGTAGCAGGTACAGTATAGGTTACGGGCAGAGGGATAGATACTATTAGAACAACAAAATAGAAGGAGAGAGTCATGGCATCTGCAGCCAAACTCGAAGTTGTTGCGGCCTTCAACGAGCAAACTATCAGCAAAGTACCGAATGGGACCATTTTTTTAATATGGTTAGTCCGTCAATGAAGTAATATACAAATTGCATAATAGGTTAACCCCATTTTTGAAGAACCGTCACCATAACATCTCTTTTTTTATGCATGTAATCTCATGAATTTAATTAATAACAGCACAATTGTTTTCCTATTATGCCATTGCTCAATAGTCAAATACGCTGCAAATAAGAGGTTATCAATTCTGATACTTACCTTGGAAAAAACCTTTGATACTGAGCCGAGATCAACAAGTGTTCCAAATAAGTCAAAAGCAAATGCCTTAGTCATTATGCTTTTAGTACGCTTACAATATTTAAGTAAAGATTGTAACACTAAAGGCCTACTTGATTTAGACTCGAAGCACGTCTAGACAATGATAAATAATCTGTAATCATTTCTTATAACATTGGAATATTCTGACAATATCGCTATCCGGGTCCGGCAGTATCAAGACCCTTCTCCTTAATATATTGGATAACCATTCTGTGGGATTAGGTCCCTGCATGTATACGGGTTCTGTTGTTTTTGTTATTTTAGCTTTTTCTGTGCTACGGTAGATAATACGCAGCAGGAGTTATTCCACTTAATGAAGTACGCCAACAGCATATGTCCTAATCAACTTTTCTCGTATCTGGTATGAGTTAACCAGTATCCAAGACAGATCTGACTGCGATGCGGTGGAATGCGCACCAAATTTGACTCACCCAGGAACAATAGGCCACATTATCGTACCTTGCAGAGGAGCGGCTTTTAAAGTATGAAAAAGTATCTGAGCATTCATCAGCCAAATGAATTAGACGCTTTTGAATGTGAAATAGAATATCGCTCCTCTTTCTTCTGTTCCGAGGCTACCGTTATTAACGGCCCAAATCCTGCCACTCATAATAAAGGTTCGATATTAACCTGCTTGCCGCAGTTAGGGCATTTTAGAATAGGTTTATGGTGACCTCACTTGGATGTTTTATTAGTTGCTCGCGCTGTCAAATGCTTGATGCATCCTCCACGTTGAAGATAATTGGAGTAGCAGGAGTTGACTTAAGCTACGCGTGTGGTTAAACCAAAGCAATAATATTTTGATATCTTTTATTGATTGACTATGGGAGAACTGTATGACTCTAAAATGTCAATGAACCTTATCAGTAGAGAAGAATTAAAAGAAAAATTAGATCGTGGAGATAAGTTCAAACTGGTAAATGCTTTGGGAGAATGGGCATTTAATGCTAAACATATACCTGGTTCCATTAACATCAGCAATATACAGGATGCAAAGAAAATGCTCAATGCTGATGATGATATTGTTATTTACTGCTCTAATCCAGTGTGTATTGCAAGTATAGTTGGATATCAGCTTTTGACACGTATGGGATACAATAAAGTTAGGCGTTATGCTGGCGGAATATCAGATTGGGAGCAATCGGGTTATCCATTAGAAGGAAATTTTGTAAGATAATCCGAAAGTATTCCTTGATACCTTAAGCAGTGCTCTATCGATGTTAACCATAAGCAGTGCTCTATCGATGTTAACCATTTAGCCAACAGATTGAGTAGAATTATTGTCATTAGCACTGTTAGAAGTATTCTCTGGCTTAATCCACTCCCAGTATTTTTGTTCAATTCCTTTGTAAATGATAGGGAGACGAACCTGAAAACTAGTCTCTCCGGGCTTAGAGCTAAAACGTATGTCTCCTTTGTGAGTGTCCACAATTATCCTGTGGCTTATACTTAATCCAAGACCAGTACCTTTACCGAGTTCTTTGGTTGTGAAGAATGGTTCGAAAATACGGGGTTGTATTTTCTTTGGAATGCCTTGATTCCCGCTATCCACTATTTCTACAAGTATATGGCTTTTACGCTCGTTTTTGGTACGAATTAGAATAGTTCCATGGCTGCCTATACTATCAATTGCATTGTCTATAAGATTTGTCCATACCTGATTCAGCTCATTTCCAATAGCATTGACATGCGGCAAGTCAGACTCATATTCTCGGATTATTGTTATATCTGCTTTCTTCAATTTATGCTGAAGCATAGTTAATGTGCTTTCTATTCCATCATGAATGTTAACATCCTGTAAAGGCGCCTGATCCATATACGAATATGATTTTACGGCGGAGATTAGATCACTGATACGTGTAGTGCTACTCTTGATCTCATAAAGTAAATGATCTACTCTAGTCGTAGCATTAAGCCATCTAAGAATGTCTTCAAGCAAAAGATTTTGCTGCACGGCCTTATTATCGCTACTTGCACTCGATAGCTGGGGTAAAATAACATTGCTAGTTATGTCATTTAGCTTATCTATATTTACTCCAAAATTGACCAAGTCAGATGCAATTTTCCATCCGTCATTAATACCATGAGAGTCAAGCCAATCTGAGACTTGGTCTTCCTTTTCGCTTTGTATTAGTGCGTCATCCGTAGTATAACTATTGTTAGTAGAGTTTTTATTTAGAGAATTGAGGTTTGAATTGAGTTCTAACGTATCATTTCTTAACTTAGAAAGATATGACCACTGTGGAGCAGTCATACTCTGCCGCTCATTTAACTTCTGAACAAGGGATCTCCATTCCCGGATAGAGTCAGATAATTGTGTTACTGCCCTATTAGCAGCCGCTGCAGGATTATTCAACTCATGAGCAAGGCCCGCAGCCAAACCACCTAGCGCTATAAGCTTTTGATTCTGTTGTAATACTGTCTCCAAGGTCTTAAGAAGCTGAGCCATTGAATTCAAAATCTGTCTGGTCAGAGCAGGAGAACTATATATCATTCGCCAGAATTCTTCTTGGCCCCATTTCAATAGATGGCTTTTCTTTGTAGCATAGGCAGCACAACTATGGCTTGTCCATCCAAGAATAATGGGCAGCTCTCCAAAATGGTCTCCTGGATTATAAGTGGAAAGTACTGCTTCCTTAGATCCATCTCTGAGAATTACTTCCACCTTGCCATCTAGAAGTACATAAAAAGTATCATGTTCTCCTTCTGCAATTATTTTATCCCCTGCCTCAAACCACACCTCCTTTCCCTTATCAATGGACTGTAGTTCCTGACTGGTTAATCCTGAAAATAGTCTTATTTGGTGAATAAAAGCCTCGTGGTCATGTGTCATCATATTGTTATTAGTATCAGTATTCATAGTCATGTTCCTATGCTTATCGTTAATTTCTTGATTATTATTTTTATTGGTGTCGTTACCTGACATGAGTATTATTTCATACTCTCTTTAAGTATTGATGTATCAGCTGAACAGCAATAGACCCTTCACCTACACTTGCAGCTACTCTCTTCATAGAGCCATGACGAACATCTCCTGCAGCAAAAATTCCTGGAACATTTGTCTCAAGCAAATATGGTTGACGTTTCAGTGTCCAGCCCCGAGGATGTTCACGCCCATCATGGATTAAATCTGAGCCAGTCAAAATAAAACCGTTTGCATCTCGCTCTATTAGTCCAACAAGCACATCAGTATGTGGTACAGCACCAATAAATATATAGAGTCCGTGAGAGGGAAATGTCTGAACCCGTCTTGTTTGAGTATTTGTTATGGTTGTAAATTCAAGCCTATTTTCACCTCGTACCTCTGTTACTTTTGAATTTAGTAATACGTGTATATTATCTGTTTCATGTATTTGGTGTATAAGGTAGTGTGACATACTTTTGCTTAAAGAATCACCACGAACTACAAGTGTTACTGTTTTAGCATACTTTGAAAAATGAATTGCAGCTTGACCTGCAGAATTAGCACCCCCAACCATAAAAACAGCTTCACCTTTGCAGGATAATGCTTCTACCATAGATGCTCCATAATAAACACCAGACCCAGTTAGTTTTTCTATTCCCTTTACATCCTTTAACTCGCGGTACGATACGCCGCAGGCAATAAGCAGGGCGTGGCAGCTTATCTCTGTTCCATCCTTTAGTTTAACTATTCTATAGGGACCATCAACTCTTAAACTGGCAACTTCCTGTGGAGCTAAGATTTCGGCGCCAAATCTAGCTGCCTGAGCAACAGCACGCCTGGCTAGGTTACTGCCACTCAAACCAGAAGGGAAGCCAAGGTAATTTTCGATATTAGAGCTCATACCTGCCTGTCCCCCCGGTGCCTGTCTTTCGATTAATAGTGTGCTTAGACCTTCTGAGGCCCCGTATACTGCTGCTGCTAAGCCTGCTGGACCTCCGCCTATAATTATCAAATCATAGAAGGGCATCTGCGCATGTGTCTTAAGACCAATTTTTTCTGCAAGCTCTGAATTAGATGGTTCTTCAATATATGAGCCATCAGGAAAGATTACAACGGGCATGTGCAAGGAGGATGAACGTGATTGTGAAGATGTTAATCTAGTAGAAGATGATGACCTGTTGTTGTCATTATTATCTGTTTTATTATTTCCAAAATTAGAAAATGTGCTAACAGTAGTTGCTATTGCGGGAACAGTAGAAGGAGAGCCAGGACTGTCATTTTTGCTAGTTGACTCAAGATAAGAGACCAGTTTATGAGCTTCTTCGTTAGCCTCCATATCGAGCCACTGATAAGGAATGCCGTTTCTCGCTAGGAAATGCTTTACATCATAAGATTTTGGCGACCATCTTAATCCTATGATCCTAATGCCTTCAAACGGTGGTTTGGCCGAAGCCCACCAGTCATCTAACAAGTCATCAAGTATTGGATAGAGGTGTTCTTCGGGCGGGTCCCATGGCTTCATCAGGTAATAATCAATTTTGGCCTTATTGATGGATCTTATGGCAGCATCAGTATCTGCGTAAGCCGTAAGTAATACACGCTTGGCTTCTGGAAATATATTCATGACTTCCTCTAGGAGAGAGATTCCTGACATCTGAGGCATTCTTTGATCCGCTAAGAGCAGTGCCAATATCTCATTTCGTAGCTTTAGCTTTTTTACTAATTTAAGAGCCTCTTGACCAGATTCTGCTCTGAGGATACTAAAGCGCTTGCCATATTTCTGTCTTAGATCACGTTCAACGGCTCGGACTACTTGTGGATCATCATCCACCGTAAGCAAGACAGGTCTCATTTACTTATATCGGTACCCTCCACGATAACACATAAGAATTTATTTATTTAGTTTCAAATTTATCTCTAACCTACTGGCATGCTAATACCATCTGTAATATGTAATTAACAGAGTATGCCTTCTTGAATGTTCCTTTATCACCTGTCCGATCATCATCTCCAGTTAAAGTTTCATCTGAATTAGCCCATTTGTTAATTTCTGATAATTGATGCTTTCAGGTATGTCTGAGGGTGTAAACGTTATAGTTTTTGCTACCATCTTAATTTTTCTCTTATTCCTTCATATTGCTAGGGTCCGATAGTATCAAGACCCTTTTTCTTTAAATATCAAATAGCTATTCTGTGGGATTAGGTCCCTGCATGTATACGGGTCCTGTTGTTTTTGTTCTTATTTAGCTCTTTCTTTACCAAGATCAGGTGTGATATCTAGAGCATTGCTAAAAGTTATGGCAATCACCATCCCAAAGCCTTTGCAGATTTTGCAGCCGCATCATTCAGAGCTTGTCTTGGTTCCTTTGTTCCATTATATATCTGATCAATTGCCTCTCTTATGTGCTCAGCTATCTGAGGATACTCTGGTATACTAGGCCTACTTAATCCAGTTGGGATCATTGAAATCATCTCTCTATAATACGGGTTTGATCGCTCTAGTTGATGTGAATATTGACCTTCGCCTATTGGTATCTGTGTTGGAAGATAACCATATCGCTCAAGCCAAGGGGCAAGTATCTCAGGTTCGATCATTATTGTAATAAGCTCCCACGCAAGACCTTTATTTTTCGATGTTATAGGAATACCCAGTTCCCATCCACCCATCATTGTTGTGGTCTTTGTATTTTCATTTGGTACAGGTAATGGCAGAAAACCGACTTTCTCTGTTAAATCCTTCCTCTGCTCAGGTGAAAAATATAGGGGTACATGTGATGCTTCTATCATCATTGCAAACTTCCTGTCAACGAATTCCTCGCCCCAAGAATGATTTTTCTGTGGCTGTACACCAGCATCTACCTGATCTTTAAGAAATTCTAAGGCTCTAACTCCTTCAGTGGTGTTGTAGGCTGGAAACAAGTAAAGACCCTTGGTAGGATGGCCGCTCTTCATTTCAACTATGTTACCTCCAAGCATCCACAAATAAGGATACCATAAATCGGGAGAGTGACTAGCACCAGTTAGATGTGCCCCTTCTATCCCTTTAGGTCTTAAAAAAGTATTAAGTTTCTTTGCAGCTTCTATATATCCATCCCATGTGCTTAGCAAACTAGGATCAACACCCGCTTGGCTGAAGAGGTCTTCCCAATAATACAATCCTCTTACATCGGTCCATACCCAAATTCCATATATCTTGTCGTTATAAGCTCCTCCGTCCCAGTTTACTTCATACCATTCAGTAGATCTACTCCATGGTTTTGTAAAATTAGTTAGGTCTGTTAAAAGTCCTTTACCAGCAAACTCCCCAAGCCAAATCTGATCGGCAGACATTAAATCAACAGGAGTCTGGTTAGTCATTGCTCTTAAAAACTCCGTCCTTTCATTTGGATAAACAAATTGTCTATATTTTATTTCAATATCCATATCGGGATGCCTTTCTCTCAATTTGTGCATTGCATTTTGTATTAGAATATCCCATCTTTCTTCATCACCCAGATTGTCAAGAATTGCTGTAAGGATGGTTTTTTCTTTTTGAGCTGATAATGGTAAAGTGCTGGAGATGTTGGCAACTGTTAATATACTGATTAATAATATTGATACAAAACTAAAATTCAAAATCAAGGATCTGTTGTCATGTACCTTCTCCATTAGATGAAGTATACAGCATCATATAATATTAAATCTTAATAGTACATCTATAATCTTTTGATTTTACTCATAAAATGAGAGATTAGACATAAACCTTTGCATCCATATGTATAGAATTACAACAAGTGTTTCTTCTAATTTAGTGAAAGAAACAAAAAATAGTGTCAAATATGTTAAGTCTATATCTATCAATGCTACTAGTATGTTACTTTTCTTATTTAGCTTTTCTTTCGTCTATATATTGAATTAATTAAAATTCAGAACATATTTGTCTGTTACTGGGAAGTGCCTTTATCGCCTAACGCATCTCTTTTGAGTGTATCTAATTTCAATAGATAAACACTTGCAGCAGAATCGTTAATTATATTGATACTCTTGAGCAAGACTATGTGATGTATAGATTAGACTAAGGCGCACTATATCCTAGAGGTATATTAAGGTAAAGCCTATCTTTAAGTCCAAGCATCTTCACAGCAGTGTTTAAGGAATCTATTGCTCCTCAAGTTGACCATTATTGTATAATAATTCTCCTTCAGTGCTAAGCTGATTGATTGCATCCATTTGTGCAGAAGTAGGGTTTAGTGATTGTGTAGCATTATCGATTAATTCCATACCTGTCTTTGCTATGTAGTCTCTAAAACTTCCATTAAAGCCGCTTATATCCTTCATTCCAACTACCAACGCTGGCTCAGCGATAACCCCTAATACAGTCGTGCCACTTTGAAGTTTAACCTTACCAATGGAGAGCCCTGGTGGCTCCTTTTGTAATAATGTCGCAACACCATCTGCTGGAACATTCCAGAGCTCTACAGCTACAGATACACCATTAGTTGCATTCTCTGGAACACGCACCATTGCAGGATGCACATCATTGATCGAGTATAAACGGTAGGCAGGTTCCGTTCGGTTTTCGCTGATAAATGTCGCTCCAAGGTTAACTAGGTTGGGTTCAAGTTCCAATCCGCGCATCAAAGTGCCATTTACAGCAATTACAACATTTTCTTGAGCTAAGGCTGGTGTTGTAATAGTTTGTGAGAAAAGCGCTGCGAGAAGTATTGTTACGCCTAAGGATAATTTTAGTTTCTTGAGATTATCCATATTAGAACAATAGTTCTACTTCGAATTTAATATTTTTTATTCATATTTATTTTTAAACTAATATTTTTGACAGCGTGATATCTTCCTTAGAAATTTTCCAAACTAGTAGATGTAGCTTTTTCTTTAATCAATATATTGAGTTAGCTAGAACCCAGAACATGCTTGGCCAGCATGCGGTGAAATGCGCACCAAAATTGATTCAATATTACCACCCACAATTTATTCCGGAATACCTTTCTACGCTAAAATGTGTTGTACTAACTTCTATTCCGTTAATTACTAACTGCCTTAGTTATTTGTTCGTCTCCAACTAAAACAAATGGAGCCCAGTAACAGAGGTGTAATTATTCTTTCTTTTCCGCTATTCTTATCTATGCTTGTTGTGACGTATCAGGTTTGTCTTTACCATTTTTTTTAACTGACCATAAGCCAACTATAACTGAGGATACACCCACATAAATTAGAGCTCGAGTAAGACTATCAACCCATCTCCTAGCAGCGTATCACAGATCAGTTTGGCACGCACTTAGCGTTTATGACCAAAGAAATCAACTTGATATTACGGCAATTTTCTGTGTTATATTTCTAATCATCTCATGTGTGTCTCCTTTCTCTTGTATCTTGCTATTTTCTATAAGGTTTGTTTGACGGATTAGCGTTACTATAATGCCTTATCAACTGATTGTCCGTTCATCAAAATCTATTTCTGGATAGGATTAGCTATAAAGTATAGGTAATGGTTGATTTTCATATGAAAGCGTTCTACTTTTGCGCAGCCATTTTCTCCATACTTATGGTCTTGTTATCCGCTTATCATGTGGGCTATGCACAGCTGGAATCGTCACCTCTATACAGCGACATAGCAAGTTTTGATAATGAAAATAATAAGACGGAAGAAAACTTTGAAATAATCGATGTTATGCCATTTAATGATACTTATCCTTCATCCATAACAGTTGATCCTGTATCAAACCATGTATATGTCTCTGTCAGACCAGATTTTTCTTACAATAATTTGTCTCAGTCGTGTTTTGGGCAGAATAATACTGTAGCTTCCAACAATGTATCGGACTCCATCTATTCATGTTCTGTTATTTATGTTCTTGACGGAAAGACCGATCAGATAATTGATATAATTAGACTTAGGCCTGGAGAGCAAATACACGATATGGACATCGATCCTCATGAGGGTAAAATATACGCAACAGGCGAATATAACTACCAAGTTAACTATTCTGGAGGAAACAGAGAACAGATTCAGTACGAGGATGATGTAGTCTATATAATAAGCAACATAAATCATACAGGCAAGGAAAATACAAGAAGTTATTCTGCAATTGATAATAATAACACTCAGAAAATAACACTCTATGGAGAAATAGAAGAGGGAAAGGAAGGAGATATGTCAGATATTGCTATACATACTAATACCAATACAATCTATGCAGGAATACGTTATTTTCAAGGTGGTCGTGAAGGAATATTTATCATGCCAGATAATAGTCGAATTGATTCGAATCTCAATGGGGTTAATAATAATAACTTTTCAAATACAATAAAGTTTATTCGTTTAGGTAATACTGGACCAGAACAGATTTTAGTAAATGATCAGATGAATACAATCTATGTTTTACTTGAATATGACGATTTCATAGCAGTTCTAGACTCAAATAATATGATAAAGGAAGAAATAATCTTGCAAAATCCTAGAGCAATGTCGATTAATCCTTCCACAGGATTACTTTATGTAGCCAGTGGAGAAAGCTTCTGGTTCAACGTCATAGATATGAGTACGAATAAAGTGATTGCAGTTAATACACAGATATCATATCCTATAGCATCTGCCATAAATAACAGAACAGGCGAGGTTTTCGTAGCTGAATGCCTTGAGTGTGACAATTTTGATTTTACAAATGGTACTTCAATCTATGAATTAGATAGTGATGGTTCAACTATTACTTGGAATACATATGAAAATATTAACATTGAAGAAAATGGGTTGGCAGTCAATCCATTTACAAATAAGCTGTATGCAATAGGAATGGATACAAAATCTGAAATATCAAATCTATATATCATCGACATATCTCCAAAGTTATGAATCTGTACTCAGGCTATGTACCCTTACCACAAAAATTACCGCCATTAACAAAGTGCTGGCCAATACCTCGATTCCCTACTTATTCTGATATTTCGTGCATACGTAGAAATGTTAGATCTCTGGCTGAATACTCTAACGACAGAAGACGAATTAAAAACAAATTCTACCCTAATTTCTCCCGATAAACCATTCTCAAATAAAGTGACAAATAAGACCAGATAAAAATCTGGTTATTTTAGAATCGACCGAAATTAAATATGATATTCTTATAATATATCTGGGTGCTTCTACAAAGTATTTTAATATTAGAGGAGCTAAAGAAAATAGTTTACCATTACGCTCCATCTCCGACGCATCGTTGATCTATGACAAGATGAGCTCGCTTATTAAATCAAACAAGAGGCATAATATCGTAATAGTGGGAGGCGGAGCCACAGGTGTGAGCCTTGGTGGAGCACTATCGGATTTTATCAAGGATAGCAAAAAAACAGATAGTCATTCTATAACAATTATAGAAGCACTACCAACTATTCTTTCAGGATGGGATGAGCGTTTAGTTAAGAAAGTAAACAAAGTATTACATGAAAAAGGAATAAGATTAATGACCAGTGCTCCAGTTACTAGAGTTGAAAATGGTGGTAGCAGTATTTATCTTAGTGACAATAGATCAAATATTCCTTCATCTCTTACTATTTGGACTGCAGGAGTTAAAGGTTATGATATACTAATAGATCCGGAAGTAGAAAAAACTAAAGATGGCAAAATAATTGTAAATGAGTTCTGTCAGATTGATGGATACCCAAATATTTTCTCGATAGGTGATATATCTGCAGTTAAAGATGAGAATGGAATATTATACCCACCATTAGCCCAGATTGCAATTAGAGAAGCAAAATATCTTTCAAAACTAATACCAGAATACTTCCTTCATGGTAGCAGTGATGTACGGGCTTTACCTGATGAAAAATTTGAATATACTATCAAGGTACAATTAATCTCTTTAGGAAATGATGATTATGTTGGATTGTTTAACCATTATGTCATAAGCGGGAACCTTGCAAAGTTGGTTGAAGAACTTGCAAGGAGTACATATATAAAATCACTAAAGAGTGGTGGAAGAGATATTATGGACACAAGCTTATATGAAGACGACTTATTTTCCCAACTTGTATCTGGAATAACCTTTGCACGTTTTACTTTTATGAAATGGTTAGAAAAAAAGATACAATAGGTTGAGAAGCAAAGAAGAGGAGGCACATTAAGCGTTAATGGGTTTTACAAGACATGGGGACAATTCCAGCATAAAGGCAAAATAATAATGGCAGACTTTATTCCAAAAGTCGCCTAAACTTTTGTTTATTCAAAAGAGAGTTCAGAATTGTATTTTCTTATTTATTAAACGGGTTCAGCTGCTCTCTGTAGATAACATAAGCTATTAGAGGGATTTGAGTCTTGCTAGTAGGAGGGCTCAGTTAATTTTCCAGTTAGGGAAGCTCTCTAAGACCATCATATATAGTTTATTCAGCAGTCTATAATTAATGGAAGAGTGAGATCCATCCATTAATGACTTTAACAACGGTTGGAGAACAAACAAAAATAAACATACTAAAATTATGCGTACTTCGCGTGAAAAATATTATTGTGAACAGTGTTTAGTCAAATTGTCGTGGACTCAACTAAATACTATAAAGGAGCTTGCGTTAAGTGACATTATGGAGGTCAGAGAGACCTAATATAATATGAAAATTAAACTTCTGATTAACCATATATCAAATCCTCCGAATAACACTTGTACTTTATTTTTTACTTCAGTCTTGCCTAATAGGCAGAAGGAGTAGAAAACACTATAAGAACCATTTTATTTATTAGTCCTAAAAATGAAGCAGCCATTATTATTATGTTGTTCCTCCGCAAATTACTTGTTAGTGATTTGTTGTATATCGATGGTAGCAGTATTATTATTTAGCAACTCCTCCAATCTTCATAATGTAGATGCTCAAGCACAGGAGCAAAAGGTACAACAACATACTCTTTCTCTAAACGATATATTTAACAAGGTAGAGAGGTCTGTAGTACAGATAACTAGGTCTGCTCCTCCACCTGTCAACATATTGATACCTGAAAGCCAGGAAAATACAACTGCATTGGGTTCCGGATTTGTATATGATAATAATGGTCATATAGTTACAAATTATCATGTAATAGCTAATGCTAGTATAGTAGATGTAACATTCATAGATGGAAATAGATACACAGCCAATGTTACTGGTATAGATCCTTCTAATGATTTAGCTGTTCTAAAAATTATAGAGAATTTTACTGCCGGTGTACCACCCCCTCCGTTAGTCCTTGGAAATTCATCACAACTTAAAGTAGGAGACCAAGTAGTGGCAATAGGAAATCCATTTGGGTTGGAGGGCTCAATGACAACAGGCATTGTAAGCCAAACTGGTCGTTTATTACCAGAGCAACAGCAAGGAGGCTATTCAATACCAGATACGGTACAAACTGATGCTTCAATAAATCCTGGAAATTCTGGCGGGCCATTACTAAATATGAATGCCGAAGTAATTGGAGTGAACACAGCAGGCATTTTTCCAGGAGGGATTGGTTTTGCAATTTCTTCTAATTCTGTATCTAGAATAGTTCCAATACTTATAGAAAAAGGAAATTACACACACCCCTGGCTTGGATTATCAGCTGGAACGTTGACTTCTGACGTAGCAAAAAGAGAAGGACTACAAAGGAGCGTCAAAGGAATAATAGTAGATAGTATTGTCAAAAATGGTCCTGCAGATAAGGCTGGTATAAATGGAAGTACAACTAACCAGTATGGGGAAAGAATTGGAGGCGACATAATAACGGCTGTAGATGGAAATCCGATTATAAGAATGGAAGATTTGATCTCATATCTTGAAATTCAAAAATCTCCTGGAGAGAATATGACATTGACTGTACTCAAGGATGGAAAGACCATTGACAAACAAATAACGATAGGACAAAGGCCTTCTGTTTCGCCTTATCTAACTAATGCTCCTCAACAACCATATCCATAATCTTTTTCCTTTTCTTTAGGAAAGTCTCTATATTTATCTGTAGTCCGTCTAGGACTTGATGATATTCTTTTTAGAATATTAATAAGACCTGCAAAATGATCAAATTGGCCATGACTTAGAATGATTCCATCGCTGTTCAGATTTAGGAATAATAATCAAAACAGAGAATCCATGTTCTGCTACTGGGGCTGGAAGTACGAATTTATTGTTCTTTATAAAGGGGGTCTGATAGCATGTTTAGAGTTTGCCAATAAGAAATCAGTAGAGTTATCCACAAGAATCGTAATAGATATTTGGTCTTCGATAGACCATTCTCATTTACAGACCCATCTGGTCATATTTAAACAGATGAATAGGGAGAAAGAGGAGGATGAAATACTACAGGATGACCCTTCTTCATTTCATCTTCAATGTCAATACAGAATTCTGTGCTAACTGCTCTGCATATTTATTATAATTTTTTACAGCGTTATTGTACCTTTCTACATCCGACTGTATGCCTTCCAGCTGTGCATCATTTTGAGTAACAGGAAATACTCTAGTATTCCATTTGGCACTTTTGACATTAAATCCATAATGCGACATTAGTTTGCTATGATACTTTACTAAATCACCAAGTTCTTTTATTCTATTGTATTCTGCTATGTCACCTAGTATCAATATAATATGGCGTACGGAACTCCTTCTTTCTTTTCGTATTGTTGATTGTTCGCCTGTGTGAGTTTCCTTAGATATACTCATACTAGTGATATCGTTTATAACATAGATTATTTGTCGTTTACTGATATTGTTTTTTGAGAATGATAATCATTGAAGCCATATCATTTAAGTGGTAATAATGCGAATATTATATAGGTGAATAGTAAGAAATATGAGTTCTCCTTACAGTAATGATAAGCAATTTCTAATATATCAACTAAAATGGCTGAGTATATACATGTCTATAGGCGCCGTTATAGCTTTAGTTCACCATTCCCAGTATCTTTGCTTGTAGCCCTGGGTGCATTTGTATTACTCAACTTCATTAGAACAAGAAGAATGTTAAAGAGAGCTGGAGTTGATATAAAGGGATTATTTAGGTCATTATCTTCAACTTCAATGGGCGGTGGACAATATAGTCCAGTAAAGTATTACTGTATGAATTGTGGCAAAGAGCACAAAGAAATTGCATGTCCTAACTGCGGTTCAAAGATGAAAAGAGTAGGATAGCCTCAATAGTATAGCACAACAGTTGAAATACTATAAAATTGAAATACTAAACCTTTTCAGATTTTCAGTTAACGGATGAGTGAATTAGTGCATGCTGTTATCAGCTGCAGTATCTGCATGCTATTACTGGTTATCTGTAATTCTATGCTAATTGCTTCAGCATCTCAAAGTGATAATAATAATAACAATACCAATCCTATTCTAAAAGCATACTTAGATGATATACTAAAGGATTAGCTTTAAGACTTATTGCAGTCGTATTTGTAATGGTTTGCGCATAAGACATAAGAATAAATCCAATAAGCAAAAAAATGATTCCAAGATATGGATTTATCAGTGCTGTTACCATCCTATTTTTTTTATCTTCAATCATTTAGTTCTCCACCAATCTCTCAGAAATACTCAGTCAAGACGGAAGAAACCTTTTGTATTTTCCACCAAATGAAGAGGACGAGCAAAAATTCTCAGAATATGTTAAAAGACCATTGAAGGTTTCTGATGTTGAAGACAGGAAGATAGTCAGAAGACTGATTGAAAAAGCACTTGATATTGGAATCAGAAAGGTTACAGGAATGAGAAAGATGCAAGGAATTTACTTGTTAGAAGAACCTGTTCCTCTCTACAGATGCGAGCAAGCAAAACTGTACCTTGGATTTTCCATTCGAGTTATTATAAAAGAACAAGAACAAGACAATAGAACTGTAGCAATAATAGATGGTACGGTACTATACCACAATAAATTCGAATTCATTAAGCCATCTGGGTGTAATAGATGCCATACAACGATTAGTCCAACTAGCTCAAAGTCATGTTACGCTGCCTCTCCATTTCCTTATGTTTTCTGTACAGCTCTGATGTTGTTATGTCACCTGGCTCCGAGATCTTTATTGTCTTTACAGATTCATCAAATAGTGGTAGGTACTGATTGTACTCGCTCGTTGAATTACTGGACAACGCCATTAGGATAATAGTATCATTGGCAGTAGCAAATGCATATGCCCTTATCTTAGAAGTGGTGCCCTCCTCATTAGTGCAACTAGCAGAACGCTGCTCTGCCTTAATCCTATTTATAGTAACAAATGATGCTGGGACCTCGTCACATTGCTCACCTTCAACACTCCCAATGGCAAGCGGGTCGCTCCGCATTTGTGATTCATTAGCTGCTCCGAAACCGAAAGATTGTGCCAGGTTTGCTAATTGATTAAATGCTTCTTGATTTATCATTTGAATAATCATGACGGTTCCTGGCTCTTCATAAGCTTCAATATCAACACCTTGCGGGGATGCAATAACTGAATTCATGAGAAAAGAAATTTCTTTACCCGTCCAACTATTCGGAAGCTCTATTTGTAGCCCCACCTCGGAATTAACATAAGTCCCGTTAACATCTGGAAGGTTAAACTCAGGGGATGCTATGCCAAGAGACGATCCAGACTCTGGAGAATTCGAGAAGTTCAGATCTGGCATGGGCCCAAGGGAAGGATCAGCCCCAGGGAGCTGTGTAAGAACAGAGTCCCCATTATTTTGAAAGCTTTGTGCTGATGCATAGCTCACAGAGGTAATTAGTACCATGACCACCGCTGCGAGATTAACATTCATTACAGGTAGTTGCAAGATAATTTCACTTAAGTGGTGGTTAATCAGAGGTACTTATTCTTTTTGTTGCTCACATGAGTCCTAGGAATTACATTGACCTTGTTTTTCCCCTGTTTAAGATGAGACCATTTCTTTATTGGTAGATTCAATTAAGCCAGAGCACATGTAGACATTGTTATATCTAATAGCTCTGCATTACATTACCTTCTGACACTCGAATAGCAAAGCTCATAATCTCATTACTATCAAACGATTTCTATTATTGTTCTTGCATATATATCTGAAGACCATGCAATATTCAATTTAGCTTCAAGGCCCCAAAAATACTCTGAATATTTTCCTGTATAGCTTTGATTTATGTTTTCGGGAATTTGAAATTCAAATGGAATAGCACTACTATTATCGTTATGTCCTCCATTTTCAGCTAGTTCTATATGTGTCTCATACTTTTCTATTGTAGTTACTCTCTGTAGCCCTTGAGCAAAAGCATGTTCTATACCACTTAAGGTAATTTTCATTTTTCTACTTGTCTTTTTTTCTTCTTGATTTTGAGGAGCTAGTAGTATTACCTTACCCTTTACTATATGACCAGGAGAATATAGTAAATCATTGTCATTATTATTGAGCAGATCAATTCTTGCTTTAGAGTTTTCCTTAAGAAAATGCTCACGGCTTTTAGCAAATATTGATCCAAGATTAATGTTTAGGCCTGTACCACTAAATGTGAAATAACGAGGAGAAGGACGACGATATGAAGTGGTATTACGATTCAATTTTTTACCAAATATGCGTTCAAATCTTGATGTGTAGCTTTCTTTACTTGTATCTTCATTTGGTAATGATGATGGTGATGGAAGATTATTTTCTTTATTCTCAACGGTATCTGTAACAGCGGTGTTTTGCTTGTTCTCCTCATTAACCGAGGATGATAATACTTTATTATTATTAAGATTAAATACAAAAAAGTGCTTCTCTTTATTCACATCTAGTCTTTTTGCTATGTCTGCTGTTGCCTTTACAGTATAAGTAATGTTTGCATGCTTACCTTTGTACGAAGAGAGTAGATTATTATCACTAGGAAGTACAAATTCAAATGCTATCTCTCTATTTTGTGGCAATATCTCTAGAATTCCATCTTCAAGAATATTGCTGCTTACAGACTTTTGCAGTAGATGTGAAATATCCTCTGAGTAAAAGGTATTGGTTTCACTACAAGTTCTAGTGGTTGTATTACTACTGCTACTACTACTGCCACTACCTGTACTTTCTGATACAGTTATTTCAGTAGATTCTTTGCCTTCTGCAAATAACATAAGCCGCCTGGCTTTAGAATTTTTTTCTGTCTTAAGTTCAATCGTTCCTCTAACTATGTCGCCTGGTCTATATCCTGTTTTTTTTAGATTAATGTCAAAGGTTAAATCAGTTCCCTTTAGTAATTTATTAAATATTATAGGTTGTCACCTGTTTAAATGCTATCGAACAGATGACTTAAAGTTTACGCTGAACAATAACAATTTTTAGGCATCTGGCTAGTCAGATCTGTTTTTTGTTTCAATTTAACTAATGATAGGTAAGATTTTTTAACAAAATAGAAAATTGGGAGATGGTTAAAGAGTAAAGTAAAAGAATATAACGCTGGTACATAAGTGAGCAAGGGTAACACTTACTGACTTACTTATTTACTACGGGAAAGAGAACAGGATATCAATCTAGAGACTATGGAAAAACAATGACAAGGGCAGAGACAATGGAGATTAGTGATATGTTTGCTTATAGCTAATAAACTCTCAAGTCTTCTACTTTGATTCTATCCTTCATATTCATGAAAAACTCTATTATTCTGTCCTTGTAATGCATATGTTCTTCCTTCAATCCCTGTTGAAGTATCTTCTCTAGGAAGCTCGCTTAATAATGCAACAAATAAAATCACGGATATTGAGATAATTTTTACGTTATCTTTTCCCAAATAGCCTTCATAGAACGATGAAAATATATAAGTTTAGTTGAAGCAGCCTCTAATTTTGTTAACCAAACTCCACTATAATCTGTTCCTCTCCTTAATATTTTTGCTCATAGAGCAAGATAAGGCTATATTGTGGATAAAAACTGTAGACAGAAAGATCCTTAAACTAACTTTGTTCAATTCTTCAGACAATTTAGAGCATTCGATGATCCTATATGCAAGATGATCATGGTAAACGCCTTAATGCATGAACAGAGAGGTATTTACAAATTCAGCGAGTCAATATTACCAGGTATGGATTACCAAATCCTCAAGCAACTCTTGCGACAGGGTGTCTTAACACCAACTGAAGAGGTTTCGAAAAAAATATGCAACTACGAAATACTCACTAAAGATGAAGGCATGGATCTTCGTAAAATGGGATTGCTTGCACTTATTAAGATAATGGATGAAACTAAGATCGAGGGACATATAATAGATAATCTAATTTGGAATAATAGAAAGAAATGTGAAGATGAAAATCCAGTTTGTCAGATACCAGGAAGAGAAAGGGAATGTCCATTCCTAGACTTCTGCGAAAAGAAGATAAATTTTCTTATTCCGCTTGAAAAAACAAGACATTATTGATTTATATAATATTTTGCTTACCTTATTAGCTAACAGGAACCCGAACAAACCGCTAAGCAATTTGGATAACGCTATCTAAAGGTCTAAGTTTGTGTTTATCATAAGGAATAGTTTGAATCATGAAAGTTTCAAATTAGATAAGAGAAAAGAAATGATTTATTGCTCCAAAACATATTGATTTTGAGTATATGTGGGGCTCGGAAGGGTCTTATTTAATTCTGAGAAAAAAACAATACTTAGATGAAGAGCGTCCAGTATATCACTTTGGTCCAATGAATCCTAACCGCTCACTTATTCAGCCCAATAGTCATGTTATACTAGAAAAGGAGCTTGATGGCGACATTAAGTTTGTTGGACATGCGTTAGTAGACTATATCGAACCTAGTGCGCCTGAGTTTAGAAACGGTAACAAAGTGGTAATAAATAAAGGAACAAAATTCTTCGGGCTCGGAGGTGTGTGAATCATTTTTGACATGATAATTGAGCCCAATCAAACTTTAAAGTTCGTATCTGAATCATACTAAAGAGTATTAAAGTATACTTGCATACCAGCAGTGTCCGCGTCAGAACATCCAAAAAATTGTAAATTTTGTATCAATAAGCAGGAAAAATGGGTATGATAAGCCTAATAATTTAGATATTCACGATTGCAATATTTTTATTGAAACAATCGAGCTATCAGAAAACTAGGGAAATCATAGACAAAGCAGGATTGAAGCCTCGCCATTCGTGCAGGCTTCCTACGTTTGTATCTGGTCTATTTTTGTTATGATCTTACGGTCAAGCAAAGCTTAAGTCTTATCCCCTCCCCCTCGATATTGATAGCTATTACTTATTACGCAGGGAACTTTAGCAAGCTTGCCCAAGGTTGAATGGGAATAGATGACAAAAGTTCCAAGGCCGTAGGAACACTCAATAACTCGAGTACGAGTTTGAGTCTAATCCTACGGCCCCTTTTAATATTCTAAGGCCGCAGGAAGAACGAAACAACACACCTGGTGACGAAGAGTCCAAGACAAACATTCCGATTACGTTCTTAACTGGGGCGAATACATTTTTGGACAACAAAGGAGCAATAGAAAAAGAGAAATGACAATCCAAGTTTGTGGGTATGCGGCCCAGCATGCCAGAGCGCCTCTCACTCCATACTCTTTTGAAAGACGTAAACCTCGAGATAATGATGTCTTGATTGACATTCAGTATAGCGGTATTTGCCATTCAGACATCCACCAAATCAATAATGAATGGGGTGGATCAATCTTCCCTATGGTGCCAGGACACGAGATTGCAGGCGTTGTCTCAGAAGTCGGTACAAAAGTGACTCGCTTTAAGATAGGTGACAAGGCGGCTGTCGGGAATTTTGTTGATTCTTGCAGGAAGTGCATCCCTTGTCGCAAGGGGCTTGAGCAGTATTGTGTGGAGGGAGCGACATGGACTTATAATGCAGTCGAAAGAGATGGAAAAACTAAAACCCATGGAGGCTATTCTAACAAAATTGTAGTTGACGAGAACTATGTTCTTCGGATTCCTGACAACCTTCCTCTTGATCGTGCAGCTCCTCTTATGTGTGCAGGAATCACGCTTTATTCTCCTCTGATGCATTGGAAAGCTGGCCCTGGAAAGAAGGTTGCTATTATTGGCCTTGGTGGTCTAGGTCATATAGGAGTAAAAATAGCACACACTATCGGAGCAGAAGTTACTGTGCTTAGCCATTCCCTTAGAAAACAAGAAGAAGGCAAGAGAATGGGAGCTGATGACTTTTATGCTACATTGGATCCGAATACTTTCAAGAAGCTGAAAGGGTATTTTGACCTCATAATAAACACAGTTTCTGTAGAGTTTGATTCCAACAAGTACTTGAATCTGCTTGCTCTCGATGGAACAATGGTATTGGTTGGGCTTCCAGAGAAGGAAACGTCGGTTGGCGCCTTCTCCTTAGCCAGTGCTCGTCGCAGTCTTGCAGGATCTGTTATTGGTGGGATTCGAGAAACGCAAGAGATGCTTGACTTCTGTAGCAAGCACAATATCGTATGTGATATAGAACTTATCCCAATTCAGAAGGTAAATGAGGCTTATGAGAGAGTTGTGAAAAGCGATGTTAGATATAGATTTGTCATAGATATTGTGAACTCACTCAAGTGCAAGGACTAACTGTCTAGTACAAATCTGATATTGCGTAGGTTAAAGTCCATAAAATGTTTTGAAAAGGATCAGTATGTAAAGAAAGGCCAGTTAGAATATTACATACATATGAAAAAAGCTATAGAAGACGAAGAATATGTAAAGTGGATGTTTATGCTTGGTGAATATTATAGAGGTCAGAAAAACTGAATACCAATAGAAGCAATCTAGGACTTTTCTCTACAAATGATTACTATCAGATTAGACGCTACGGTGATGCTTTGACTTCTCTACTTGAAGCTTATACGTAATATCTGCAAAGTGAGGGTTAGTACCAGGTGAAGTGAGGGGGCCAGTTGGAGTGACACGAATGTTGTAAAAGATTGTATGCTCTCCTGTAGGCAATGGTTTCAGAAAGACCCACCACCCCTGACTTACTGCGCGCCATGTTCCTGGCACTTGATTTGGCTTATGCGTATCAGGTGGTATCGTGAGAGTAAATTCCTTCGACGCAGACTCAGTGACGTTAGTTAAAGAATTTATCTTATAATCCAGCTTACCAGAGACCAAAGATTGTCTTACATCTAGCTTTGCGATAGGAACGCCATCAACCTTGACTTCTGATCCTATGTTTCCAAGATTCTGTCGTCTTGCACATTCCATTAAATCTTCTCCTTTGTTGCCCCCAGTATCGCACCATCCAATCCATAGAGGTACTATGATACCCTGGTTGGAAGAAATCTTGCATACCTGAGTAGGAGGAAAGTTGACATCTGCAGTCTCCATTAGCATGACCATCGATTCAGATCTATTACTGCTAGCATCATTTACTGTCAAGCATCCGCTAGGTTTGGGAGTGGCTTGATCTGTATTCATCGCAATCCACTTATTCCAATATTTAGAAGCCCAATCATCGTACGATATACCGAATGGTTTCTCATCTTTCGAAAAGACTCCAACACCATATGCACTGTGAAGTCCAGGAAATACAAAACAGATTGAGAAAAAAAAAGCAAAACTGCAACCAAAACACAGGCTAATCTGCCAGATTTCTTGATAGTAGAAGTAATCTTGTCAGTTTTCATTAACTTGGCTGAACTGATAGTATTGGGCTACAGGCTGATATATGCAGATACGGACTCGGTGTTTATCAAAAGTAATAATAGGATAACATCAAAAGACTAGTTGCTTAGCTTTTGCAAAACCTTTTGTTAATCAGACAATACTTACGACTATGATTGCTGTTTCCATACCTCAACCTCGAATCCGTTCTAGTCGTATTTGTTCCTATGCAGAAGCAGAGGCACATAGATATTTTGTCTCTAAGAATACCGAACTTTTTCTAAGATATGGATGTAACATTAATGGCATCACCATTTGTTTTATAGGAGAAAAAGGTATTTTTTATGTGACCATCATCATCTAAGAGTAATCCAATGGTATCAGGAAACATATCCCAAAAGAGATCTAAAATGTTACTCTGTTTGGGATTCAAAATCAGAATGGCAATAACAGGCTATCACGGTAGGAGCCATCATACCTGCATCCTGAAAGGGTTGAAAAAGCTAGAAGGCTTGCAGAACTTGCAAGGTTCGTAAAAGGCTAAGATGTTCTTTACTTGTTAATCCAGTTAGCAGGGTTGAGCGTAAACTGAAACTTGAAGAACTTGGCAAATGATAAAAGGTTTATAAAATAAGTGTAGCAAAAAAAGGCTTGTGATTCCCAGAGCTGCTGCCAGAGGGGATATGTGCCTATGGGAACGGGCCTAGAGTAGCGATGGTCCCACAAAAATCGCCATTTACGTCCGCATTTCCATCCAACTCGTTATCGTCACAGTCATTTAGTTGAGCTATTGATTCATCTTCTGCCGTGACCTTGTTGTATGCATATGCAGGTGGTACTATTGTTGTTATTGCTGTTGTAATTAACAACGTACCCGCCATCAAAAAAACGATTGCTAAAATGTTGTTGTTAATTTGACTTAATGATAGTTATATTTGATAAGATATGTGGAATGCTTCAGATAAGGTTACTAGAAGTTGGGATATTATTATTAGATAAAACTATGGTGATATTTTTTCCTAAATAGTTATGTAAAGTTTTATTTAAGATTCTTTATTAAGATTTCACAGAAAAAGGCTATCACGATAGGAGCGATCATCTATTAACCTGACATAAAAGGTGCATCAGCCTTGTCCCTTGTCCGCTTGGCAGTGGGAGAAAAATATCATCCTGTCGAAAGAGCTGAAACTTGAAGAACTTGGTAAAATGCTGGAAGTAAGTGTAAGAGATATAGAAAAAAAGAGGTTGTGACTCCAAGTTATTGCCTTAAGGAATAAGGCTTATTCTTACTTGGGTGGTGGACCAGGGTCTACCTCAATATCGTTAACTGCAATCCCGAAACAGTCAAATCCGGCTCGTTCGACATCGTTATCATCACAGTCAGCTGTTGCAGCTGCTGATTCATCTTCTGCTTTTTGCTTATTGTCTGCGTATGCAGCTGGTACCATTGTTGTTATTGCTGTTGTAGTTAACAGTGTACCGGCTATGAGAAAGACAGCTGCTAAAACAACAGAACTTTGTTTGTCCATTTGGTAGTGGATATATTTTGATATCTTATGTGGGATTCTTCAGATGGAGTTACTAAAGGTTACTTTACTATAACTAGATAAGACTATAGGGATATTTCTTCCTGTAATAAATGACAGGACATCGATAAACGGGATTCGTCCTAGTGTCTGGATGGATGATGGATTACTGTGTCTGTGGTCTTTCTTACCCGGCTCAAGCTGCTACTGATAATAATAATAACTCTACGATTTAGATTTTTCATTTCATTTGAGTCAGGGTTGCAAATAACTGCATGTAATTGCTAGGTCTTTTTATGTAAGTACAGAAAAGGAATCACAATTTGACAAAGTCTCTTGATGCTCATGAGATGCAGAAAAATGATGCTGCTGAAACTATGAGAAGAATATCAAAGCTGCATAATAAAAATAATGCTATGATGATAGCAGGTGCTATTATGTTAGTGGTAGGTACAATGGTTTCTGCCTACTTAAGTTACACTTCGGCTGCTCATCCATATCCTAGTTATGGAATAATATCTCCATTAGACACACAAATTGCATCCATTTTTATTGCAATAACAGGTCTTGGGCTGATAGTATGGGGCCTAGGCGGTACTCAGTGGGCAAAACCATAACATCTATACCATTATCTGCACCACTGTGATTGAGGCCGAGTATTAATGGTTTCAACATCTTTTGATTAGTTTTGTTTGCAGCAATATTATTGCCTGCAATGTCTATGGTAGACAATGCGTCAGGACAAGGTGCAGAAGAAACAACAACTGAAGAAAGGAATATTAAGCTTGCTAGACAAGTTATCGAAGCTTTTAGTACGGGAGATGTAAGCAATGTTTCTCAGTTCATAAGTCCACAGTACTTTAATCATGAATCACAAGTAGATCCAGTTAGGTCAAAGCTAAGAGGACCTACGGAGTTTATCGATACTGTAAAACATAATCGTATTGCCTTTCCTGATCTTAGACATGAAGAACAGGCAATCATTACACAAGGTGATATGGTTGTTTCTATAATAAATGTGACAGGTACAAACACAGGCAACTTCTTCATACTTCCACCAACAGGAACTAAAATCTCTTACGAAGCAGTTCATATATATCGTATTGGTGAAGATGGAAAGATAGTAGAACACAAAGCAATCCGCGATGACCTTACATTTTTGGCTCAGCTTGGAGTGGTCGGACCTACATCACCTAACCAGATATTGACTGGTGGTGTAACAAACAGTTCTAGTTCCAGATAACATAGTCATATTGTCTGAAGGGCTTATTTACGTGAAAAGAGAGGAGCGTTTAGTATTGAGGCTAGGACCTGCTGCTGTCCTGTAGCTGCAAATCTAGCGTTGATATTAAAGTTGGAGCTCGTCTTCTTCTTGTTAGTAAAGAGGAAAGCTAAAGTGTGACGACTCCTAAATACGATTTAGAACAAATAGCTATACGTCTTCCAGGAAGGTGAGATGTGATAAGTGTGGTATAGTAGTCGATAGACGAAGGGAACTGAAGAAACACAAAAAAGGAATATCACTCTTATTAACATCATCCATACATACAAAAAGGAAGATAATCGGCTCCGATAACCCTACTATAACTTATTTAATCAATGAGGCATAGCTAAGCTTACGGTAGCTACATGGTATCAAAAAGTTGCTAATGTTTGGACCACTTCCGATAAGGATTCTAGCAGGAATTACCTTTATAGCTCACGGGCTGCCCTACCTACCTACCTGGAAGAATATCTATTGAATGGGATGTATTGAAAAGAGAAATATTTCCTAGAGGAAGGTCAATCATTCGGCAGCAAAGAGAAGACGTACAAAAAGTTTAATCTAATAAACAAGCTCGTAATGAAACTACTGCTAAGAGAGTGCTACTACCCATGAAAGATTTGTGTAACATTAAACATCAGATACAAAAACTGATAAACCATTATGCTATCGAACATAAAAATATGGTGGTTGTAAAGCCTTAGCAATAGCAAGAACAAAAAAAGGGAAATGACTGCTTTTAGTGTTGGTACTGTGAAAACAAATATTCTTTAGTTTACTTCTCTACTTTTAACAGCTTTTCTATTGTACCAAATATTGGTGTGTTCCCAAAGTGGTTATTGACCTTGGTTGGATCAAACCATATACTTATGACATTATTATCTATTCGCTTTATGCTAACAGGAACATTCTCTACTGGTCCTTGTTTCATAGTTATAGTAGCTGTTCCGTTAAATACTGATGTTGTATTATTTGGATTAGACATACTTGTAAGTTTGAAGTTGTAAATTTCATGATCATGCTTAGCAGATCCATTTGTCATTACCATATTAAATTTAGAATTAAATGTTGCATTTGGAAGACTACCTGTTGCGGCAGTAGCATTTGCAGTAGTAGGCGAGGTACTAGTGGTTTGATTGGTTTCTCCACCTTGTGTTTTGTTGCCCATAGATAGACTACCTTTCCAAACACCTGAAACTATCCATGTAGGATTACCGTTTTCATCATTTTGTAAGCTTGCAATGGTTCCAAATGCATATAGCCCTGGCTTCATCATCATCTTGCCATGATGAGAATATCCTCCTTGTTTTTGTTGTGAATATGGGTATGCCATGGCACTACTTTGCATCGCTCCTAACACCAGTATGGCTACAGATGCAATGAATAATACTGAGAGTAGTTTTATTTGTATCATTGTAGGTGGCTGCTAGTCGAACTTCATTATTAAGCTTTCATTTCCTAGGTTATTGTAGTATATAAAAATGATATATATTAATAGTTGATATTGAAGTTGTGGCTCGTTTTTGTTTAGTCAGCCAAAGGGAAATATCGTCTTGCTCGGTTAAAGCTTTTTTTAAGTCCTAAATCAAAATGTTGAATTTGGAGACCGTGTAGGCTCTACAACTCTAACTACGTTTTATCTACTGTTCCCATATCGCCTGCAAAAGTTGCTGGAATAGTTCCAGAATGACAATCGCATTGGCAATTGGGATAATCACGATCATAGGGTTGTTGGACAGGACATTGACTATGCCGCCCTAGCTGGCAAAAATCTGATATTTTGGCCATGTATAATATGACTTTCTATTGGATATTTGTATTTCCTTCATCTCATGCTAGCTACTTAGCTTTTTTCTACAAAGACGATGTTGTATCTCATACGATCTGGACGTAAAGAAAGTATCAAGTCCTACCCGCGTTTCAATGACTCTTTGGCTGCCTTGAAACTTGTCTCTGCTACCTGCCTGTGTTTTTCAAGTTCATTGGTATTCATCCCTTTCACTTTACACTTTTCTATCATCATTAACTCTAATTCATGACAAACTTCGTAACATACAGCTAGGTCTATCTGATTATTTTCAGCATAGTCTGTAATAATCGGAGTAATATATCCTAAGAACTTGTTTCTGTCCTCTCTATCTTTATCAGATTGATTCATCCTTTGTCGATGATTAAGTCAAAGAAGCCCTAGATAAGTTAAGTTGTATCGGATTAGTCTAAGGATGTTCAAACTGAGTGAAGAAAAAGCTAGAAAGCTGGCTTTACTTTGTAGAAGAGGATGCAAAAAAGCTTCAAAGATTGATATTCGTACGCAAAGGGCGGCCAGGTTTAGGGGGTAATGATACGATAGAGATTACCTAGATGTCGATGATCCCATAAATACGATCTAGAGGAAATAATCACACGTCCTCCAGAAAGATGAAATGTGACAAATGTGGGAAGTTAATCCGAGGTGGATCTAGAGAGCTAAGGAAACACAAACAGGAACATCACTCTTACTGATTTTCTAGGGAGATACAACTCGTACTCACACTTCAGAGGTATCCAATAAATCCTAGAATATGACAAGGAAAAATATAAAGAGATGATACTTGATGCAGCAGAAACAGTCTTAGGGTATTTTGGTTTTGATAAAAGTCTTTATGCAAATAAGAGAAATATGGTAACAAGAAAATGGAAATGGCTACAGGATCTAAAACAGGAAAGAGAACAGGCTATCAATGTGGAGACGATGGAAAAACAATGACAGGGGCAGAGATAAGAGATCAGGGATATGTCTGCTTTGCTTATAGCTAATAAACTCTCAAGTCTTCTACTTTGATTCTATCCTTCATATTCATGAAAAGCTCCACTATCTTGTCTTTGTATTGCTTGTGTTCTTCCTTCAATCCCTGTTGCAGCACCTTCTCTAAGGTTTCCCTATTTGTTAATACCTGATACACATCTTCAGCACTTTTTATCCTAAACACAGAGTCTTCCTCTTGTGCTTTAGCCAAAGCCAACTCAACTGCAAAAGCAAGTTCTGATAAATAAAAGAGTTCATCGACATCAGGCTTTTTGATAATGTTGTCTCCAATTATATTTTCCTCAACAACAATCGTCTTATCATATGGACATGCAAACCTGTTGAGGACTTTACAAGGATAGACTGAAGAACTGTCAGTATCTAAAGCCCTTGATATTACTTTATTTATTCCAATAAATATTGCAGCTTCTTCTCTGTCTGGGCTTAGAAGACAGTGAGTGCAGGAGCTAAAAGGAAAAGCGAACAGGATATAAAAATAGAGACGATGGAAAAACAATGACAACTACAGATAAGAAGACTAAGGTAACTAAGATTGGCCGATAAACTGTCAAGTCTTCTGCTTTTAGCTTATCCTTCATTCATAAAATAATCTCATAAATCAGATTCTAAAGACAGTACCATTGGGACTACTTTTTATACTTCAAAAAATATACTGATTGGTAATATAACTACGTGGCATTAAAATATCTTGCCAAAAATTCTGCAAGTGGTCCTAAGACTGAGACAATCATGATTTATGGAGAAGAGGTTGAGACACTAGGCGTAAGTGAAAACAGTAGAACAAAGGCCCGATTCAGAGGAGATATTGGCTGGGTAAATGATATAGACCTTATGGATAAACCTGTATTAGAGATTTATTTTATAGATGTTGGACACGGCGATTCTACCTTTGTAGTCACTCCTGCTAGAAAGAAGATACTTATAGATGGTGGCTCAAGTAATAGAGCGTTTCGTTTTCTATCTTGGAAATACCGCCTTGATGAGATAAACGAAATGTCTCCAATAATAATTGATCTACTAGTATTAACTCACGCAGACGAGGATCACATAAGTGGTCTAATAGATGTTATATCTAGTCCCAAGATTAAAATAAGAAAAATTATCCACAGTGGTCTAGCGGTATACAAGCAGGGAATCTTCAATGAGAGGCTAGGAAATGTTGTAGAACAAGATGGAGAGAAGTTCATATCTACTAGCCACAACTCTATTGAAGAACTGGACGACAATTCATTATCTGGAAATTTTCTTAGATGGAAGAGAGCTATAGTGGAAGATGGGAACCTTGAATATCAGGCTGTCGATTCTAACTCGGATAATATTGATGTTGGAGATCCAGAAATAATAGTCGAGGTGCTAGGACCAAAAGTTAGGATCCTTGGATCAAATATCAAACAATTTGAATGGTTTGGAGATCATGCTCATTCCATTAATGGACATTCTGTTGTCCTTAGACTTACATATAATAATGTAAGAGTCCTCCTTTCAGGCGACCTTAATATTGAAGGTGAAAAGCATCTTTTGAAAGACGAACGCCTACGTAACAATATGGATGCTCATATTCTTAAAGCACCTCATCATGGTAGCCATGAATTTTATCGGCCTTGGCTGGACTTAGTCAATCCGCAAATATCCATCATTTCATCGGGCGACGATCGCGATCACGGCCATCCTAGGGCAGTATTTCTAGGTGCAATAGGAAACGCATCAAGAAAAAATGCACTTGTATTTTCTACAGAGATAGCAGCAAATTTTGTAGAAGTCGATAATCCATTAGATATTGTGCGTGAACGAGAAGACAGTCAACTTACACTTACACCGCTTTTTAAGCGCAGACTACATGGTATGATTAATGTAAGAACTGATGGTAAACAGATTTACGCTGCTCGACGCGTCGCAGCTTCATATATGTGGGAGTACTATCCAAGACATCCTGAAGCCCGTTCAATTTGACTGCAATAAAAGATATTTCAGGATTAATTAGTAGTACTGTGAGAGCAGCCCGGTTATTATATGTCATCATAATAACGTTGTGTTATGGATGTTTGGGCGTTCATACGTTGTTTCTATCACTTTTTCAGTAATTTCTCTCTTACTATATATTGAACCTCATTGGCTATGGTGCCCATCTTCTCCATTGCTGGTATCACCCGATGAGCTGTTGCTGGTAATAGTAATAATGTTACCATAAATCAGTGGGTTTGTAGATTGATTGTTCTTTCCTCTTCAATTGAGGAATATTTGCAACAACTGGAGGTTTTGCTCTTTTTGATGACTCTATATTAGGATAATATATCCATTTAAAAAATTTGATGATTAAACTCAGATAATAATTATACGTGCCTATCCATTTGTGCTGCGGATCAGAGTTTTCGGACTTGCGTAAACTATCAAGGAATGACAATATGTCCTGTCTAGTCATTTCCTTAAACAGTTTTGTATTCTCATAAAATTTTGATAGTTGGCCTATCACTCCAATATTATTCATCCTATGATGGCTTGAGGAATTAATCTCTGTATTCATATTAATAATGAAATCAGCCAGAGCGATGGCATTTTGCTGATTAAGATGGTAGTATAATGTTGCTGAAGTCCGTCAGTTGCAATCTGGATCTTTCTCTCGAAAAAGAAGTGTTCATTATTACTATTTTGCTGAACATAGATATCAGCAGCGGTCTTCATTTTAGTTCTTGATCTTGTTTCTATTGCGGTTTTATTATCAGCAGAAGTCAATTCTATGAAAATACTACATTAGTTTGGGCTGTATCTAAGCTACGGCGTGCTGATAAGTACGTTGTCATTCGTTCGTAACTATAATAATACATACGCTTTAATTATAAAGAAATGATTCTTAATAGCCTACGAGAGACAACAAGAAATAACGCAATCAGTATAACTTGAACACATATCTTCTGCTGTAGCGTGACTAGCTGGCTAAAGCCAAATCAACCCTGCTCACAAAGTTCTCTACTGAAATAGGTTTGTGCATAAAGCATTCTTCTTCTTTATTTAACTCTGGAAAATGTTCAGTATAATACTCTTGTGAAGCGGTTATAAAACAGACTCTAACGCTTTTATCTATTTTTCTTATTTCCTGATATAGTTTAACTCCATCTATTTTTGGCATTTTAATGTCTAATACTACTAAGTCGTAGATATAGGACTTGAAGTTCTGCAATGCATCTTGAGGTTTGTCGTATGCATCAACATCATATCCATGTTCTTCTAACATTTTTTTGAATGTCCAACACGTATCTGAGTCGTCATCTACAAGGAGTATCTTATTCTTTTTCTTCGCTATCTTGTCCCTTTTTTTGATTACATTATTATTGTTAATATTATTATGGGATGCCACTATGCGTTACTATTCACAACGACATGCAAAAAGTATATTTAAGATGTGTATCTGTATAACCTGATTATTCATACCTTCACGTTACACGCTTTTTATAAATCGAAAATAGTGTTAAAATAATGAAGACAATAAAGCAAGTTTGTGCTGATATTCTGCAACTAAAGAGAATGTGGCATATGATTCGTCAGAGTCCTAGTCTACTTTGTGGTTAGGTAATATACTCTAATGATACCGTAACGTTTTGCGAACTTTGTTGTAATCTCTTACTCTACTCTATTGCTTTGTTTAGTTTTTGCTATCTACCTATATCCGTTATTCATATAGTACAATGCTGTAAAATATGATAGTAATAGAGGATAGACGTATGTGAGGGACTAGTTCAAAAACGAAGAGGAACTAATGGATCATAATCGTACAGCGCATGCAACCTGAAACTCGGTTAGGTATCTAACTATTTCTAGATGCATTTACGTCTGCTCAGTAATGGAGGATACAATATGATAAGTCTCTTTGAAAGTGGGACAAAAGCACACCGAGGCTTTTGTTATTTTCAGTATCATCGATTCCTCTATTACTGGTCTAACGAGAAAGTCTTATCGCTGTCTAACTAAAAAAATGTGTGAAATCGCTAAATATTATTTTTCATAGATGAGTTATATGAACATAGACAACCTAGCAGGGATGTTTTCACAGAGAAGTGGTGTTCAGCAATCAATGAGTAGCTCCATAATGAGTGCCATTATCGGATTTATAGTACAAAAGATGATGGGACAAGGATTGGGCAATATGCTATCTGGTGGCGGTAGTGGCAGCGGTAGTGGTGGTTTGGGCAACATACAATCGATGTTATCAGGTTTAGAAGGAGGATTAAACAGAGATCATGAGTTAGTGAGGCATGTACAACAAAATGCAGGAATAAAAGATCCTGAAACAGCAAGACAATACACTCAGCAGGGAGTTGATGTATTAAATGAACAATCTAAAAATGATCCACAGGGGCTGCAATCATTATTGGGAGGTTTTCTAGGTGGCGGAGGATCTACTGGAAGCCAACGTAAAGGAGATAGCGGTGGCGGTCTGGGTGGAATGGTAGGCGATATCCTGGGAGGATAACCATCTAACCTTTTTATGTAGGTCTTTTTCCTTTTTGAAGTCAAAAAGAGCTTTTCATGATACTTCTACCTACTTTTGTTGTAGAGTCGTAATCACAAGAAACGGTCTGGCGTTTGGCAGGAATAACTACCAGAAGTTCTTCACCTTATAATAAGTGCAGTAGTGTTATGAGCTCCAGACGCCTTACAAATAAATGAAAAGCCGAAAAATGCCAGTGTTTTTCTAGGCGTTTTGTTTCATAGCTAATTAAACTTCCAATATGCGACTACACTACAAGATCCTTA